>JAFOBK010000179.1 GCA_017381835.1 Oscillospiraceae bacterium
CGGGAAGTAAAGCCCTTGACGGTTCTGCTGAAGGAAATGGAGGAATCTTTGGAGGACAGACTCCAGCGGAAAAGCGAATGACATCCGGCTGCGCCCAGATTTCTCTGGAGATCCCGCTGCAAAAAACCGTACACATGGTTGTGTACGGCTTTTTGTTTTTATTGATTCGTTTCTGCTGCCAGACGCTCCCGGAGGGAATCCATGCGCAGATCCACCTGTGCACTTAGCTCTGCACAATCCCGCAGTTCCTGTGCCATTTCTTCCGTGAACACAAAATCCTTTTTATAGCGAAGCTGATGCTCCAAACTTGCCCAAAAATCCATTGCAATGGTACGAAGCTGGATTTCCACCTGCATAACACGCTTCTCATGCTCTAAAAAAATGGGCACCGTTACGATCAGATGCAGACTTCTGTAGCCATTGGGCTTCGGATTTGCAATATAGTCCTTTTTTTCTATCAGCATAACATCATCCTGCTTCAGCAGTGCTTCTGCCAAAAGATACACATCCTCCACAAAAGCGCATACTACCCGGACACCCGCCACATCATGAATATGCGTTTCGATTGTCTGCATGTCAAAGGGCAGCTGCTTTCTATGGAGCTTTTCCTGTATGCTGTCCAGCCGCTTTAATCTGCTCTTAATTCCGTTGATTGGATTTCTGTCATAGCGAAGAGAGAATTCTTCATTCAACACATTGAATTTTGTTTCTACCTCCATCATTGCGCAGCGGTAATAGGCCATCAGCCTTTTATATTTCTGCACAACGCCTTTTGACCAGTTTATCATATCTTCATCAAAAACTGCTTCCAGGAGTGCTCTTTTCAAAGCTTCATCCTCCAATACACCATTCACCATAGCTTTTCCTCCCATACATGTATTCTTCATACGGGTTATTTTATCAGCAGAAATTCAACTGAAGTTCAAGTTCCGTTGATGTTTGGTTGAAAATGTATGATATACTATATACAATCGTTTTTTAGGAGGAATTGTTATGCTGAAGATATTGATCGCAGAAGATGACCGGGAGCTGCGGCAGCTGTTCAGCCATGTGCTGAACCGGAACGGCTACACCGTCACCGGCGTATCCAACGGGCAGGAAGCGCTGGATGCCATGGATACAGATTTCTACGATATGATCATTTCCGATATAATGATGCCGGTCATGGACGGCTACGAGCTGGTGAGGCAGCTCCGGGATGTGGGAAACACCACGCCCGTACTGATGATCACCGCCAAGGATGCCTTTGACGATATGCGGCTCGGCTTCCAGTCCGGTGTGGATGATTATATGGTCAAGCCCATCAATGTGAACGAGATGGTTCTGCGGGTACAGGCCCTCCTGCGGCGTGCCCAAATGATCCATGACCGGCGGCAGACCATCGGTGATACGGTAATGGAATGTGATTCCCTGACGGTTATCTCTGCCGGGGAAAGCATGGTCCTGCCCCAGAAGGAATTTATGCTGCTTTATAAAATGGCTGCTTATCCCGGGAAAATTTTCACCCGACAGCAGCTGATGGATGAGATTTGGGGTTATGACTCCGATAGTGATACCCACACAGTAGATGTACATATCGGCAGGCTCCGTGAGCGCTTCCGGGATAATAAGGACTTTAAGATTGTTACCATCCGCGGTGTCGGCTATAAGGTGGTGAAGCTATGAATACAAGGGAGCGGTTTGAGAAGGTACGGCGGGAGCAGCAGAACCGTTTCAGCCTCCGAACAAGACTCACCGTCTTCGTTACCATCGAAATGATCGTGTGCGTGCTGGTGGCATATTGCCTGGACAGGCTGCTGAACAACGTGCTTTCTTTGGGGTGGAAGATCCCCTTGGAGGTGGAATTGCTCTGCACCTGCTTATTGATCGGATTGCTGTTCACAAGCCAGCTTTCCAAGTATTTCTTCAATCCCATAAAAAAGCTTCGGAGGGCCATCGATCAAGTGGCTGAGGGCGATTTTTCCGTCCGTCTGGAGGATCAATCAAGTTCCAAGGAGATCATGGAAATCTACACCGGCTTTAACCTGATGGCCCATGAACTCAGTTCGACAGAAATCCTGCAGACGGATTTTGTTTCGAATGTATCTCACGAATTCAAAACCCCCATCAGCGCAATTGAGGGATATTCCACCCTGCTGCAGGGCAGTGAGAACCTGGACGATAACCAGCGGGAATATGTGGATAAAATCCTGCTGAACACCCGGCGGCTTTCCTCCCTTGTAGGAAGCATCCTGCTGTTGAGCAAACTGGAAAACCAGCAGATACCCACAAATCAAAGCTCGTACCGCCTGGACGAGCAGATCCGGCAGTCGCTGGTGGCCCAGGAAATCGCCTGGAGTCAAAAGGATATTGAACTGGATGTGGAGCTGGAGCGCTTATCCTATCTTGGCAATGAACCCATGATGCGCCATGTCTGGGACAACCTGATCTCCAACGCGGTCAAATTCAGTCCCCAGGGCGGTACAATAAAGCTGCGGCTTACCAGAAAACCGGAGAAATTGGTATTCACCATTGAGGATCAGGGTTCCGGTCTTTCCGAAGAGACGCAGAAGCACATCTTTGATAAATTTTACCAGGGAGATTCTTCTCATAAGCAGGAAGGCAACGGTCTGGGACTTGCGTTGGTCAAGCGCATTCTGACCATCGAAAAGGGGCAGATTACCGCGGAAAACATTCCGGAAGGCGGATGCCGCTTTACGGTCACACTTCGCACCAAATAAATATGATCCATCCCAACGGGGTATCCGAGCAATTCGGATACCCCGTTTTTCAACGATAATTGAAACTAAATTGAAGTTTAATTGTCAATTCGTTCCTATGCTAATGGCATAAAATGCGTTTGGAGGCTGACCGATATGGAAGAAAAGTATAAGCACAAGATCATAACAATTCCGAATATCCTGTCACTGTTTCGACTGCTGCTGATTCCTGTGATCATGTGGTTGTATCTAGTAAGGAGAGATCCAGTATGGACAACGGCGCTTCTTGCCCTGTCTGGAATAACGGATATTGTGGATGGGATGATTGCCCGAAAATGTCATATGATCAGCGACTTTGGCAAAGCCTTTGACCCGGTAGCGGACAAACTGACGCAGATTGCAATGCTGTTCTGCCTGGTCAGCCGGTTTCAGTGGATGCTGCTGCCTCTTTGTGTCATGATCGTGAAGGAAGTGGCTGCGGGCGTTCTTGGGCTTATGATCATTCGTAAGACAGGGCATGTGGACGGTGCGGTGTGGCACGGTAAGGCTACCACAGTATCTCTTTACAGCATGATGATCGTCCACCTGATTTGGTTCAATATCCCTGATGTCATCTCCGGAATCCTGATTGGAGCCTGTACCGCACTGGCTCTGCTGTCCGCTTTCATGTACACCAGAGATAACCTGCAAAAGCTCTCAAAGAGGAGAAAAGAAAATGCATAAACGTGAGCGTCATGTCAAACTGTTCGGAACCATTCTCTGTGAGGTGTTTGCGTTCCTCACAATCATATACCTTTTCGCGGACGGTGAAGCGGACCGGTTGGCTTTGGCATTTGGAACGCTGCTGCTGGCGCTTTTACCGATGCTGCTGGAAAAGCTGCTTCGGTGCAGAATCTGTCTGCCGGTGTATCTGTTTGCGCTTGCGTATGCCATTGGACCGATGCTGGGACATTGTTGGAAGCTTTACTATACCGTACCTGTATGGGATAAGCTGCTGCACATCTGCGGTGGTGTCATGTTTGCAATCCTGGGCGCATACCTTTTTGACTTTTTGGTAAAAAGAAAAGATCTGCCAGCAGCAAGAGCAATTTTTGCATTGTGCTTTTCCGTGGCCATCGCGGTACTGTGGGAATTCTGCGAATTTGGTGCAGATACCTTCCTCGGTATGGATATGCAGGATGACACTGTGATTCATGGACTGACATCCTATCTGCTGGGTGACAGCTTGGGCATGACCGGCAG
>JAFOBK010000180.1 GCA_017381835.1 Oscillospiraceae bacterium
ATCGAAGATGATTACGATTCGGAGTTTCGCTTCAATGCCCATCCCATGCCCGCCATGCACACCCTGGACGGCGGCAAAAAGGTGATTTACCTCAATACCTTCTCCAAGACGCTGGCCCCCTCTATTCGTATCAGTTACATGGTGCTGCCGGGGGAGCTGATGGATATTTTCCGGAAAAAACTGGGTTTTTACAGCTGCACGGTGCCCAGCTTCGAGCAGCACACCCTGGAGCGGTTCATCAGCCGGGGACATTTTGAAAAGCACATCAACCGGATGCGAAAACTCTATAAAGCCATCCGCAACCGGGTTCTCTCCGCCATCACCGGCTGCTCCAAAGCGTCCCACTTTACCATATTGGAAGAGCATGCGGGACTTCATTTTCTGCTGCAGGTAAACTCCCCGCTGACCGATGCCCAGTTGACGGATGTATGCCGAAATCTCGGTTTGCGGGTGGCACCCTTAAGCAGCTATTATCGCAATCCCGAAGAAAACTCCCACTGTCTGGTAATCAACTACTCCGGTCTGACGGAGGATACCCTTGCCAAACTGGAAGGAATTTTGAAAAACCTTTAAGAAAAATATAACTTAATATTTACTTAATAAAATCCCGCTTTTTTTCTTAAAATCTTCAGGGTACTATATAGTTACTAAGATTCAATTTTTCATTTTTCCTTTCCTCTTTTCTTCAAGCATGAACCGCAGGCGGCAACCTGCGGTTTTTGCTTTTGTCGGGACGCCCCGACAGGCGATTCGTGCACAGTGCATTCCGTTTCGTTACTTCCCTTACCCGCTCGGTATCGGCACATTGCGCGATATCGAGTATTTCTTTTTGTCGGGACACTCCCGACGGGCAGTTCGTGCACAGTGCATTCCGTTTCGTTACTTCCCATATCCTGTTGCGGTGCCCGACATTCTCCTCGGCATCGAAATGCCAGCGTCGACTGTCGACCGCTGCCACTCGCTCAGGTCGCTCCTCCCGCCACCGGCGGCGCTCCCATCGCTCCCCGCTCGGTATCGTTTCGTTGTGCGACATCGCGTATTTTAAAACAAAATCCGCCTCCTGATGCAGGATCCTGACATCGGGAGGCGGATTTTCTTCTTTATTTTATCCGATTTTCTTAACACTGCTGCGCTCTACCAGCGTGGTGCGAATGGCATTTCTGTTTTGGTGTTCTGCACCCTGAATGATTTGATACAGCAGTTCCATAGCCTTGGCACCCAGCAGTTCCTTATCAAAGGTCATGGTACTCAAAGCAGGATCCAGATAGCGGGACACCAGCAGGTCATCAATACCGACCACGGAGATATCCTCGGGAATCCGGATGTTCCTTTCTTTCAGCCGGCGGATCACGTCAATGGCTACCGCGTCGCAGCTGCAAAGCAGCGCTGTAGGAAGTGTTCCATGCTCCAGCATCTTATCCACAGCCGCTTCCGTAGAAGCCTGGGAGAAGGGAATCTTGGCTACCCAATCGGGATTGCAGGAAAGTTCCATTTCCTTCAGATAATCCGTAAAGCCCCGGAAGGTATTGGCGCAGTGCTCCGCCGGTGTCTGGGGGCCGATAAAGCCGATATTGGTATGTCCGTTCTGATGCAGATACCGGGCAGCCTGGTAGGCTGCATCATAATAATCCACCTCCACCATAGGCAGACCCGAAGTGGCCGGCAGGTGGGCATCCACGCACACAACGGGGATATTCTCCTTCTGCAGCTGGTTCAGCAGACCGGGATCATCGATCTGATTGAGGATAATACCGTCGCAGTCCTTACTGCGGACAGACTCGATCAGCTGCTCGCAGGCTACATCCTCTTCTACCAGGGTAAAAATAATGCTGTAGCCCAGGGACTTACCCTCTTTAAAGACGCCGCTCAGGGTCTCCAGCGCAAACTGATTATACAGGCCATAGGCATACTGCTTCAAAACTACATGGATGGTAAAGCTCTTGCCCAGATTCAGGCGGCGGGTATGCACATTGGGAATAAAATCCGTCTGGCGGATTATTTCCTGAACCTTCTGCCGGGTAGCCTCACTGACACCGGGGCGGTTATTCAAAACGAATGAAACGGCGGTGGTGGAAACGCCGGCCATTCGCGCAATATCTTTAATGGTTAGGTTAGCCATAGGTACCCCTCTCATCTACTAAAAAGATTAGTATATCTTCATTATATGCAATTTGCGCGATTACACAAGGGGCAATTGGCTTATGTTCATTTTTTGGTAAAATCTGCAAATAATTCCGGGTCAAAAAAGTGCAATTTGCCCGCAAAAAACCGCCGTTGGAATGCAACGGCGGTTTGCTAATGTTAATCCGCGAAGTTCAGGACGTCTTTATAACGCTCCTTAAAGATTGCGTAAACGGCATCCAGGATTCCTTCATCCTCAACTGCCACATAATTCTCGTTCTCCTCATCCACGGGCTGGATCTCCAGGATCACGATTTCAGCGGACTCCTCATCCAGGGGCATCAGGATCAGGTACTCCTTGCCCTGGTACTGGATGCAATCCAGGTACTCGAACTCCATATCTACGCCGTTTTCGTCGGTCAGGGTCAGGATGGATTCTTCCTCTTCCATCAAAATCTCGTTGTTTTCCATAATAACTCCTTATTCATTTATATTTTGAATGCGGCTGTTTTGGTTACCGCTGTTTTTTATTCTGCCATCAGATCCGCAAACAAGCCCTTGCAGGCAGGATAGATCTTCCGGAACTGCTGATAACGCTTTTCATATTTGGCGACCAGCCTTTCTTCCGGCTCCACCTTGGATGCCACAGCTACGAATTTATCGCACACATCCTGCACGCAGCCATAAGCGCCGCAGGCTACCATAGCAAGCATAGCGCCGCCCATACCGGGACCCTGCTCGGAAACCGGGCACTCCAGGGTCATATTCAGCACATTGGCCAAAATCCGCTTCCACAGTGCGCTCTTGGCGCCGCCGCCGCAGATCTTGGAGGTCTTGATTTCAATACCAAGGGAACGGGCAACCTCCACACTGTCGCGAATAGCAAAGGCCACGCCCTCCAGCACCGCCTGCGTAAGGTCAGCACGGGTGGTGTCCATGGTCATGCCGATAAAGGTACCCCGGGCATTGGTGTCGTTAATGGGGCTGCGCTCGCCCATCAGGTAGGGCAGGAAATAGGTATGATTTTCACCCAGCTTATCCTCGGTAATAGGTGCCTGCTCACCGGCATAGTCGGAAGTGCCGTAAATATCCTCCAGCAGCCACTTATTGCAGGAGGCCGCAGAGAGCATACAGCCCATCAAATGGTAGCCGCCATCCGCGTGAGCAAAGGCATGGAGGGCATTGGTGCTGTCCACACCGAAATTCCTGGAGGAGATAAATACCGTACCGGAAGTACCCAGCGAAATATTGCAGCCGCCTTCGCCCACAACGCCGGTACCAACTGCGGCAGCTGCGTTATCGCCTGCGCCGGCTGCCACCTTCACACCGTCACCCAGGCCCAAAGCCTTGGCAATGTCAGGTTTGACTGTGCCGATACAATCATAACTTTCAAAGAGCGCAGGCATCTGTGCTTCACAGACACCGCAAATATCCAGCATCTGCTTGCTCCAGCACTTATGCTCCACATCCAGCAACAACATTCCGGAGGCATCAGAGTAATCACAGGCATGCACACCGGTGAGAATGTAGTTTACATAATCCTTCGGCAGCATGATCTTTGCGATCTTTCCGAAATTCTCCGGTTCATTTTCCTTGACCCACAGCACCTTTGGGGCAGTAAAGCCGGCAAAGGCAATGTTAGCCGTCAGCTCCGAAAGAGTCTTCTTTGTGATCTCATTGTTCAGATAGTCCACCTGCTTGGCGGTTCTGCCGTCATTCCACAAAATCGCGGGCCGGATCACACGGTCTTCTTCATCCAGGATCACCAGGCCATGCATCTGGCCGCCGCAGCCGATACCGGCCACCTGCTCACCGTCAAAGCCACGGAGCAGCTCCGGAATGCCTTCCATCACCGCTTTGCGCCAATCCTCCGGGTTCTGCTGGCTCCAGCCGGGCTGGGGAAACTCCAGGGGATATTCCTTGGTCACAACATTCTTAATTTCGCCCAGCTCATCCATCAGCAGAAGCTTTGCCGCGGATGTACCCAGGTCGATGCCGATGTACAGATTCATGGGATCACTCTCCTTTTTCTTATCATACTATAACCCTTCCGAAAAATCCACAAAAAAATCCCCCGGCCAACCGGCCGGGGGAAGGTAGATTCGGTAAGTCAGAAAGGATCTGAAAGATTACTGCTTAGCAGCCTTCTTTGCAGCAGCCTTGCGCTCCATGCTGGAGACGATAACTGCGCAGGAAGCGTCACCGGTGATGTTCAGCACGGTACGGCCCATATCGAAGATACGGTCAACACCTGCGACCAGTGCGATACCCTCAACAGGCAGACCGACGGACTGCAGAACCATAGCCAGCATGACCATGCCTGCGCCGGGAACGCCAGCGGTACCGATGGAAGCCAGGGTAGCGGTGATAACGATGGTAGCCATCTGGCTCAGGGTCAGATCGATGCCGAAGCAGGATGCGATGAAGATCGCGCAGACGCCCTGGTAGATAGCGGTGCCGTCCATGTTGATAGTTGCGCCCAGAGGCAGAACGAAGGAAGCAACTTCCTTGTCAGCGCCCAGCTTCTCGGAGCACTCCAGAGTCAGGGGCAGAGTACCAACGGAGGAAGCAGAGGAGAATGCGAAGATCATAGCGGGGGACATGCCCTTGAAGAACTTCAGGGGGCTCATACCGCCCAGAGTCTTAACGGTGGTGGAGTAAACGATAACAGCGTGCAGGACGTAGGAAACATAAGCAACCAGCAGAACCATTGCCAGGGAGCCAACGATCATTGCGCCGTTAGCGGCAACAACGGGAGCCAGCAGGCAGAAGACACCGATGGGGCTCAGCTTCAGGATCAGTTCCATGACCTTCATGAAGACTTCGTTCAGCTGCTCAATGCCCTTGCGGACGCCGTCAGCCTTATCGCCAATCAGGATGATGCCGAAGCCAACCAGCAGAGCGATAACGATGATCTGCAGCATGTTAGCATTTACCAGAGGAGCCAGGAAGTTGGAGGGGAAGATGTCAACCAGAACCTGCATGAAGGGAGTTGCTTCCTTGGCTTCATACTCCAGACCGGAGGTAGCCAGAGCGGGGAACAGGCCCTTGCACAGCTGACCCATAACCAGACCGATGAGGATTGCCACAGCAGTGGTGCCCAGGTAGTAGATGATGGTCTTTGCGCCGATGGAGCCGACCTTCTTGATGTCCTTCATGGAGATCATACCGGCCAGGATGGAGAACAGAACGATGGGGCAGACGATGAACTTCAGCAGATTCAGGAAGATGGTACCGAAGGGCTTGATGTAGTTGTTCAGGAAGTCAGGATTCTTGCCGAACAGCAGGCCAACAACAATAGCCAGAACCAGAGCGATGAAGATCTGTGCTGCCAAATTGGACTTGATTTTCTTCAACATTTGTTTTTCCTCTTTTCTTTTGAAATTTTAGAAACTTTTCCTTCATTTCTACCCCTTTATTTTAGTTTAGTTTTGACAAAAAGTCAACAGCAGCGAAATTCAAAATACATTATTATGCAAAATGCAGAAAAACGCCCCTCATCACCCCCCTCTGCGGCTGGTGTTAAACGGTCTATTCTTGTATAAAATACCCAACGCCCCCAAGTGCGCCCTCTTTCTTCCCGTCACAATGTTTTTTCTAAAAAAACATTTGTTTTTCTGGAAAGTACTTGCATTATTTTTAATTTGGTAGTACACTGTAAAAGTTGTTTGATTTCTTGCGTTTCGGAGGTTTTACTTATGGAGAACAAACAAAGCCGCAGTTCCTTCTCCGGCCGCCTGGGTTTTGTCCTGGCAGCAGCCGGAAGTGCTGTTGGACTTGGAAATATTTGGCGTTTCCCCTACCTGGCAGCCAAAGATGGCGGCGGTGTCTTTCTGCTGTTCTATCTGATTTTGGCCTTGACCTTTGGCTTTACATTGCTGATCACAGAAATTTCCATCGGCAGAAAAACCGGCCAGAGTCCCCTGACTGCTTACCGCTTCATTCATCCTAAGATGGGATGGGTCGGCTTGCTGGCCTCTCTGATCCCGGCGCTGATCCTGCCTTACTACTGCGCCATCGGCGGTTGGGTGCTGAAGTATCTGGCCACCTTCCTGACTCTGCAGGGCAGCGCTGCAGCTACCGACACCTTCTTCACCGGTTTTATCACCGGAACCTGGGAGCCCATTATTTGGTTCCTGATCTACATCGGCGCTACCACCCTGGTGGTATATAAAGGTGTCAACAAGGGTGTTGAAAAGCTCTCCCGTGTGCTGATGCCCATTCTGCTGGTACTGGTCATGGGAATTGCTGTGTTCTCTCTGTTCCTGCGCCATACCGATGACAGTGGTGTTACCCGCACCGGTCTGCAGGGCCTGATGGTCTATGTCATTCCCAACTTTGAGGGCATGACCCTGAAGCAGTTCTTTGTGGTGCTGACCGATGCCATGGGCCAGCTGTTCTACTCCATCAGCGTAGCTATGGGTATTATGATCACCTACGGTTCCTATGTTAAGAAGTCCGATGACCTGAACAAGTCCGTCAACCAGATTGAGTTGTTTGATACACTGGTGGCATTCCTGGCAGGTATGATGATTATCCCCGCCGTGTTCACCTTCATGGGCGCCGAAGGCCTGTCCAACAGCGGTCCTGCGCTGATGTTCGTGGCTCTGCCCAAAGTCTTCTCCGCCATGGGCAATGTGGTGGGCGGTATCGTCGGCATTATCTTCTTTGTCACCGTCGCGTTCGCTGCGCTGACTTCCTCCGTTTCCATTATGGAGGCTCTGGTTTCCTGCCTGATGGATCGGTTCCACATCAGCCGCAAGAAGTCTTCTATGATCATTGCCGGAGCCAGCGCCATTGTGGGCATTCTGGTATGCCTGGGTTACAACGCGCTGTACTTCGAAGCTGTGCTGCCTAATACCCCCGCCGGTAAGAACGCTCAGATCCTGGATGTTCTGGATTACCTGAGCAACTACATTCTGATGCCTGTTGTGTCCATCGCCACCTGCATCTTCATCGGCTGGATCGTAAAGCCCAAGACCATTATCGAAGAAGTGACCCATGGCGGTCATAAGTTCGGCCGCGAAAAGCTGTATGTTGTGATGATCAAATTCGTCACCCCCGTACTGCTGACCCTGCTGCTCCTGCAGGCTTTGGGTCTGATCAAGTTCTAAGAAAAGCCAAAAGCGTCCCCCTGGCGCGGCTTAAGTCGTGCCAGGGGTTTCACTTTACAATTTGCTTCACTGCATAACCAAAAGAGAGGAGCACACAGCAGATCACTTTATCGTTTACAAAAAGTTTATTTTTCAGGGCAATATTGCCGCCCGCAGCTATTGACACCCTGGAAAAAATAAAGTATTCTTTGTTTAATTGTTATTTTCCAAAAATTGGATTTAGGAGGTACAGAATGGTAAAACGCGACAAAAACATACGAGAATCCTTGATTCTTGCAGGTATCGATGAGATCAATGCCCATGGCGCAAGCGGTTTTTCCTTCCGCCGTGTAGCAGAACTTTGTCATGTGTCCTGTGCTGCACCTTATAAGCACTTCGCCGATAAAAAGCAGTTCATTTCCGCTATCATTGATTACGTCAATCAGCAGTGGGCAGAAACCCAGGAGGAAGTACTCCGGCAGTGCGGCGATGATCTGCGCAAGCAGATGGTAGAAGTTGCAGTAAACTACGTAAAATTCCTCATGGAAAAACCTTATTACCGTCAGATTCTGATGCTGAAGAATGCGGATTTTGACAATCTGTATCATCGCAAGCCCGGCGAAGTGAACAGCCGAACCGAACAGATCATGCATAATATCCAGAAGGCCTATAATTTGTCTGAGGAAGTTTGGAGACGCAAAGCTCTGACAGTACGCTCCATTCTGTTCGGCTCTGTCTTTATGTTTGACAGCGGCGAGTTCAAGTACTCCGAGGAGACTCTGGAGGATATTCGCTATATCATCAACCGAGAATTCGAAGTTTCCTGAATTTCAAAAAGCACTCTCTCCAGTCACGGCTGGTTGAGAGTGCTTTTTATTACTTATATGAATCTCGGTGTCAAAACCCGAACAACAAAATACTCCTGCCCCGTAGCCCAATATCCGGCCAACAGATCAGGAGTATTCCTTGGCACAACGGACAGGACCAAACCTATCCATCAGTTCTTTCTTATCGCACCTATTGAATCCAGTCTCAGAAATTGGCCACTTGGGTGGATTTCAGCTGCAGTATACCCGAAGAAGCACTGGAGGGTAAACCCTCCAGTGCCAAGCTGCTTTAACGGAGTAACAGGCGGCTGTTCTACGGGGTCAGGAAGTTTGGGCAAGGTGCTTTGGAGATGGTGTTTACGAGTTTTCTACCTGCCCAGAGGAATTATTCGGCGGTTTCTACGAACAGCGCAGCGGTGCTGGAATTGCGGTTTGCCACAATCTTACTACTGGAGTAACGCAGATAGTAGGAACCGACCTTCACGCGGTTGTTGCTGATAGAAACATTGCTGGAAGAAGAAGTGCTGATGGTCAGGGTGGGGGTACCCAGCCAGCTGTTCCACCAGTTGCCGGATGTTTCAACATGGAGATAGCGGGTGGTGCCGTTGTCCTCATAGGACAGCGTACTGTTACTGTACTCCCAAAGCAGATCCTCAGTAACTTCAGAAGTGATTTTGTTATTAGAAACGGTAACCCGAACAGCGGAGAGTGTGTTATTTTTGTGTGACAGGGCGTAATACTTGTTTCCGGAAACGAGGGTGATGACGTAGGATTCACCCTGAGCGAAGGATGTGACCTTATTGTAGGACAGATTCACTACCAGTTTCTCAGAGTAAGTATGGCCGCAGGTACGACAAGTGTAAATCAGATATCCATCTGCCTCTTCGGTGTTGTAACTGTGACCCAAGGCAACAGTTTTGTCGGCCGTATGGGATTCACCACAGACGGTACAGGTGTAGGTGGTGTAACCGCCTTCTGTGCAGGTAGGTGTAGTGACAACCTTATTGTAGGTGTGTCCCACAGCCGCAGTTTCGTCGGCTATATGGGATTCGCCGCAGACGGTACAAGTGTAGGTGGTGTAACCGTCCTTAGTACAGGTGGGTGCAGTGACATGAGAAGTATAATTGTGGCCTAGAGCAGCCTCAGCGTTGGCAGTATGGGATTCACCACAGGCGGTGCAGGTATAGGTGGTGTAACCGTCCTTAGTGCAGGTGGGTGCGGTAACGACGGTCTGATAGCTGTGGCCAGTAGCGGGATTCATAACGGTAACAACATCACCGCAAGTGCAGGTAGAAACGGTAACACCATCCTCAGTGCAAGTGGGTGCGATAACGGTGGTCTCATAGGAGTGACCCGTTGCGGGAATGGTCTGAGACTGAGTATCCCCACAGATACCGCAGGTGCTGACCACGGAGCCGTCTGCAACGCAGGTAGGACTGATGGCAACGGTTTTGTAGTCGTGGCCGAAGGCAGGGATTGTTTCGGTATAGCTGTAGCCGCAGTCGGTACAGGTATGGGAAACAAAACCATCCTCGGTACAAGTAGCTTCCTGTGTTTCAGTTTCAAAGCTGTGG
The DNA here is from genome assembly GCA_017381835.1 of Oscillospiraceae bacterium. Next base: position 9,616 of record JAFOBK010000180.1, read on the forward strand.
CTCAGCGCATCTACATAGGAATCTACATAAGAATCACCGCAGACTGTACATGTATGGGTAGTGTAGCCCATTTCACTGTAGGTAGGTTCGGTAACGACGGCGTTGTAATTGTGGCCCAATGCAGCAACCGGATTATCAGTATAGCTGTAGCCGCAGACAGCGCAGCTATAGGTAGTGTAGCCGTCCTCGGTGCAAGTGGGATCTACGATGATAGTTTCCAAAGTGTGGTTGCCGGTAGCGGGAATCTCTTCAATATAAGTATCGTTGCAGGTAGAGCAGCTGTAGATAATGCTGCCATTGGTACCGCAGGTAGCGTCGTTGACAACACGCTCGTAGTTGTGTCCAAACGCAGTCAAAATCTCCACGGTAGTTTCGCCACAACCGGTACACTTGGTGGTAACGGAACCATCTTCTGTGCAGGTGGGATCTACGGTGACAGTTTCCAGAGTGTGGTTGCCGGTAGCGGGAATCTCCTCTGTGTAAGTATCGTTACAGACAGAGCAGTTATAGACAATACTGCCATTGGTGCTGCAGGTAGCGTCTTTGACAACACTCTCGTAGTTGTGCCCCAACGCGGCCAGAATTTCCACGGTAGTTTCACCGCAGATGGTGCACTTGGTGGTAACAGAACCATCTTCTGTGCAGGTGGGATCTACGGTGACAGTCTCGAAGCTATGGCCTGCAACGGTGACGGTGACTGTACCCAGTTTCACACCCTCGTAGGTTACGGTACCGATATAGGTGCCCGCCATAGTGCCATCAAAGGCAGTATCCCATTCGACCATTTCACCGGTGACGGCTATGGTATCAGAGATTACATAGCCATCCTCGGTGGTTTGGATACTGAGATTGCTCAGAACAGACGCTTCGGTTGCGTTGTCAGCAGTATTGATACTCTGCATGGTATCACCGACAAGTCGTACATAGATGTCGCTCGTCTTGAACAGACGTACGTTACGAGCTGTACTGGAAACTGCAAAACGACTGACGGCTTCGCTGTCCCAAACATAACCATAGTTCAGATACCAGTTGAGGTTGTCATAATCGTAGAGTTGGTAGAAACCGCCGGAAGCGGAGCCGATATGCCAGTAACCCTTATTGTCGGTTCCGTAGTACATGTTTCCACCGGAATGATAGATGGACTTGCTGCCATCCTGGGTTAGCAGGTAACTGCCGTTTTCTGCGCTGCTGTTGTCCTTAAAATAGAACTCACAGGCAGAGGGATTGGACACAGTGGCAGTATTGCCACTGATAGTTGCAGCAACTCTGCCTACGGTGTTGCCGGACAGACTCAGGGCATAGTTGTTGTTGCTGCCGACAATGATATACTTGCTGCTCTGGCCAACATCTACGCCGTCGGTATCCAGAGTGTAGGTGCCTTCGGAGCTCACGGAGATCCATCCGTTGGGAATAGTAGGCTCGGTAGCGGTATTTTCCACCCGCTTGTAGAAGCAGAATCGTGAGGTATAGGAGTCGCCGGAGGTACCATAGATCAGGGTGGCAGAGGTGTTGTACTGCCAGTAGTAGTTGTTGCTGTCATAGATTGCGAAGGACCAGTTGTCAGCATCGGAAGGATTGTTGGATGCGGCAGCAATGGTCAGCGCCTCACCGGAGGTGGTAAAGGCCAGCTCACATCTGTTAGTGGTGCTGCTATAGGTTACATTGATATTCTGAGCGCCGTTTCCGATCAGCCAGCCGTTGCCACTCTTTGTTAATGTCCACAGATACGGATCATGGTTGCCGGTGATGGTTGTATTGTTGCCGATGCCATCGGATACGACTACATCGGGGCCCATACGCTTGGAGCTACCGCTGCCGTAGGTTGCAATCTCAGGAATTACAATAGCATCGGCAGTAGTCTGGCTGGAGCAGTCAAAAACAATCAGATACTGCTCGCCGGAGACCAGCTGGTTGAGGGAATCCACTCGTTCATAGTAAACAGAAGCGGAGGGAGTTGCGGAAACTTCCTTTACCAGTGCATAAGTACCGCCCTTGGCGGTGACGAAAGAAAGGGAAGAACCAGCGAAGTCAGCATCGATTTTGGTAAGAGTACTGCCTTCCACCAAGTAAACACTGGCGTTGCTGGCAGAGTAGGTGCTGGGTACCGGCAGAGTGACCTTGACGGTACCGGATGCGGCAAAATCTAAAGTATATGCCTGATAGGCGCTGCACTTTGCAGAGTTTTCCAAAACAGAGATATTTTCTTCTCTGACTACTGTCAGGTCGGAATTGTCATCAAAGGTATCTTCCACTTTCAAGCCGGACACGGTGATGCCGGTGGCGGAATCTTCCAGGGTGATGCGCTCTGCAGGAGCATTCAGGATGACAGTCTGAGATGAAGAATATACCGTCGTATTTGCGGATACGCTGACAGAGCTGATATAGTCACCCTTTTTCTCACCTGCGGTCTTCAGGTTATACAGGCCGTCCTCACTGAATCGGTTGATTACCATCCGATCATCGTAGATTTGGAAAGTAGTCATAGTCAGGAAATCAGTACCGGAGCTAGTGGAATAGCCACTTTCGTTATAATAGCCGGTGTAGCCTGCATTCATATAAGTGAAATTCAGAGTGTAGGTGTCATAGCTGGACTGGCTGCCGTTTTTGGCAATATTGATTTTGTCACCAGCAGTTAGGAAAATTGCTTCGCCACCCAGATACTCATCATAGCCGTAGGCATGGTTGTGGCCGTGCATAAATACGATGTTCAGACCCTCGGCGCCATAATGATTCATTACATCAAAGTAGTAACGGCCGTATTTTCCGTCGCCCTGTCGGTTGGTACGAGGGCCAAAATGCAGGGGAACATGGGAGGTAACAAAGATGGGGGCGGTATAACCTTCCGCCAGTTTCTCCGACAGGAAAGCATCCAACTTTGCGGATAAGGTTTTTGCCTGGGATTCAGAGCCGCCGTAGTTAGGATAGTCGTCCTCGTTCATAACAAAAACGCTGTAACCATCAAATGTATGGCCGCCGGTAGCATCAATCCGGGAATCGGGATAGTCGTGGTTACCTTGAACCAAAATAGTGTTATCGTAATTCAGATTGCTGAAGACGTTGGTCATAGTGCTCATCAGAGACTGGATGCCAGCAGAGGTCTCGCTAGAACTATCGTGGGTTTCACAATCGTAATCGCCTACGAACAAGAATCCATCCACCGCAGTAATACCTGTTGCGGTGATCTTTTTCAGAATATTGGAAATATTTGTAGAACTGTTTGTATGGTCACCTGCCTGCTGATAGTCGCCGCCGGCAATCAGCACAATAGGATGGCTTGATTCCGCTGCCAGTGTATTTACAGGCAGGAAAGTAATGAGCAGTACAAACACAAGCAGCGCAGATAGGATTCTTTTGATTTGATTCTCGATGTTCATTTCTTGAATCTCCTTTAATTTATTTTTGTGGGATACTGCAATTGCTTTTGGATTGTTGATCAGAATACAGCAATGCCGCTGCCGTGTCACCTCCATTTTATGGATAAGTATTGGACTTTTTGCTGATGCTTAGTAGAGAAGGTTCGCACAGCTAACTAACAAGATAAGAGTAAAAGTTATCACTGATAACCTCAATGTGAATTATAGCATCACTCGTTAAAAAGTCAATATTAAAATCTGAATACACTAAACAAATGATGTAATAACTATTGTGCTCTTTGCAAAAAACGATGGGAGCTTTAACGAAAAAAGTGCTACCGTAAATGTATACGAAAAGCCATTCCGTAGAATACGAGGAGCACAGACTTTTTCAATGCCTACGCGTCCCAGGTACCGTTTGACGCCGAATTCAAAGGAATAAACAAAGCAAACCATAAATTCGTCGAGTTGCCTGTCAAAATCGTAATTTTCAAAGAAAAACGCCACTGATTTGTTGGGCAAAATTGGCCCAACAAATCAAAATTGTTTGTCACTGCAACTAAAAATTTTTATTGCTTAGATTTCTTCAAATAGACCCAACTATTAACCATTTGTTGCCCTGACCAACCAAAACAAAAAGCCGAAAACTTGTTGCAGCGCAATCAGAAATTGGCCACTTGGGTGGATTTCAGCTGCAGCTGGAGCTTGTCTGCAACAAGAACACAGACAGAGACGCGGAATTATTCGAAGTGAATTCATCAAAAAACAAGACCGCGGTTAGGCGGTCTTGTTTTTTATGCTGGTAGTAGGATCTTATCATCAGCCGATCTGAGTTACAGTACCGTTGCTGTAAGCAAAGTAGTACACAACACCGTTTGTGCCGACCACGCGAATGTCAAAGGCAGTGATTTCGCTGGTGCTGTCGAAGGTGGAGCCTTCGGTCCAGGTGCTGCCACCGTTGGTGGAGTAAGCAACAGATGCGACCTCAGTTCCCTCTGCGTTTACGGTAATTTTGGCGGTGTAGGTAGTCTTAGCGCTGGAGCCCCACCAGTTGCCAAAGCTGCCGCCCCACCAGTTATTGCCGGAGGAGTTGGAGGTGATTGCTACAGAGACATTGACCTTTACCGCAGGATGGCACAGCTCACAGTTTGCGTCAGAGCAGGCAACCGTCTTCATATTGCCGCAGTTGACACAGGTGAATACATGGGCACCGTTTTCAGAAACGGGGTTGCCATAGACATGCTCACCGCTGACTTCCTGATAGAATTTTGCGTTTGCTCCGGTACTGGAGGTAGAAGCAGCAATGCTGCCGCCGGATGCCACCAGATAGTAAGTCTGGTTTCTGGAACCCCACCAGTTGCCGAACCAATTGTTAGAGGATCCGCCTTCCACAGTAGTGCTGAATTGATTGCCGGAATAGGTCCAGGTAAAGGCATTGGAGCGGTTGGTCAGAGTCTTGTTCTCCAGAGCCAGGTAGGTGCCGTCAGCAGCCTGGATGGTCCAGCCACCGCTGACCTGAGTAAAGGTGTAGGTGCCAACCTGATTACCACCCAAGGACAGAACATAGGTTTCACCGGAAGTCAGGGACTTTTCAGCCAAGTAGACGCATTCGCCTTCAGGCTCTACGGGGATCTCA
>JAFOBK010000019.1 GCA_017381835.1 Oscillospiraceae bacterium
GTCTGTTTTTCCCACGGAAAAATACGCCCCTTACCTATATTTTAAAAAAGTGACGGCAGCAGACAGGATAAATCTTACGGCTTAGGTCGGGTTGTTTTTCACCGGACAGAACCCGCCGTTGCCGTACAGGACGTTTCCATTTAATCCGTCCGCCCAAGTGTTGCCATGATAATGGGTACCCGATTGCCACTGAGACCGTACTGTAATCCCCTGTCTGCCCCTTTCGGACAGCCTAGGTGTTTTCCACGGCAGAATGTTCCATAATCTTAGCCTCTTTTGCAAGGATGGTTTCCGGAAGCAATAACGCGAAGCATAGTGGCCACAAATGCAACAGCGTCTGTTCTTCCTTCCCCGCATACTCACTCAAGGCAGGCTACTCTGCACGCAGCACAGGGGTAATACGCACTGCCTTGCAGGTTCTAATCCCGGCCCGTACGAGATCGGGTCCCCACCAGGGGAGCGATACCGTCGTCGCACAATACCGGGTCTCCACGGAAACCGGGTCGTATGCTCCATGCCATTGGAACGCGCCCGGAATCCTTAACCCCCAGCATCCACCCTAAACTGGGCGTAAAAAGCAGACACCAGGGACTTCATCGATGTGCCCTTCAAAGGATTTTTAGGCCCTTCCTGGAAGATAGCCACTCCGACTAGGATACTGCACCGTTAGCATGTATATTATCATAGAATTGTTGAATATACAAGTATGAATTGAATTTTTGCATATAATTTCATACTTTGTTTACACGCAGAAATAAGAAAGGCATGCCTAGCGGCATGCCTTTTATATTATGCGTTTAAGAACAGTTCCTCCACAATATCACTGTGGGTAATTACCACTTCAATATTCTTCAGTTCTTCTTTGGAGAAAAAGCGCAGGTCTCTGGATTCATGGCTGATCACCATTTCCGGTTCCTCTTCCAGATCCAAACCAAACACAACAATTACCATACGCCAAATGCTGCCATCCTGATATGCTGCGATTCGGCCGGGTTCTCCATATACTTTCAATTTTTTGAACTGTTCCTTGGGAATCCGGACACCCAGTTCCTCATATACTTCCCGGGCCATAGCCTGGAGTTCCGTTTCATATTTCTTGACTCCGCCGCCAACCAGACCCCACACATCACTGTCCCTGCGTTTTTCCAGCAGCAGCTTTCCCTTGCAGGTAATAATCGCATTCGAGCCCAATCGGGCAGGCATTGTGGTCTTCGGAGGGTTCGGATGTCCCCGATAGAATGTTACGATTCCCATTTTCTTACACCCCTATGTCAAGTAGTATATTCATTATACTGTATATTCGCAAAAAGCGCTACTCTAAAATTCCTTTGGTACCGGTTTTGTTACACCGGTTCTGCGGGCTTTGTCCAATCCGCCTACCATATGATTTCCATTGTCACCGGCAAACTTGGCTCTGCGGATAATATCCTCGCCGAATTTATCCCGCAGAGAATCTACCGTTTCATCCAGCCGCAGTTTCTTCTCATACTGTACCGGGGACATACCGGAAAACAGATCGTATTGCTGATATGGTTCATTGGAAAGCCTTGTAACCTGAACTCCCAGCTGTCGCAGCGGTGTCATTCCGTCCCATACCTCATCAAAGATTTCGCAGGCAGCGGCAAACAATTCCGATGTAATATTGGTCGCTCCATGCAGAAGCATTTGATGAGAAAAGTGCTGAAATTCATTGGTTCTTAGGTGAATAGACACACATCTGCCGCATTTATTATCCTGCCGCATACGCATGGCCACCGTTTCACATAAGCTTAGAATCACCTGGTGGGCATGGGTATGGGTCAGTACATCTTCCGGTGTGGTAGTGGAATTACCATATCCTTTATTCTCTTCCGGCTCCGGTGTCACCATGTCCGCATTTCGTCCATTGGCATAATGCCAGATGGTTTCACCGTGTTTTCCAAGGCGCTTTTTTAGAACCGAAGGTTCTGCCTTCGCCAAATCACCAATGGTGTAAATACCAAGGCTTTTTAGTTTCTTTTCTGTAGCACTGCCCACAAGAAACAGATCCCGCACCGGCAGCGGCCACATTTTCCCCTCTACCTCTTCCGGAAACAGCGTATGCACTTTATTCGGTTTTTCAAAATCTCCTGCCATTTTCGCCAGGAGCTTATTGCTGGAAATACCCACATTCACGGTAAATCCCAGTTCCTCCCATATCCTCTGCCGCATCTTCTCCGCAGCCAGCCTGGGAGCACCGAAAAGCCGATCCGTTCCCGTCATATCCACCCAGGCTTCATCGATGGAATACTGCTGAACAATGGGGCTGAACTGCCGCAACATCTGCACAAAATGGCGGGATGCCTCCACATAAAGGCTGTAATCCGGCGGCGCTACGATCAGATCCGGACATTTCTCCAACGCCTGAAACAGCGGCTCTCCGGTCTGTATTCCGTACCTTTTTGCCGGTGTACTTTTGGCAAGTATAATGCTGTGTCTAGATGCTTTGTCGCCGGCAATCACAGAAGGTACTTCCCGCAGGTCCAGGGACTCTCCCAGTACTTTCACCCGGTACGCTGCCGTCCAGGACAAAAACGCGCTGTTGGCATCCACATGAAAAATAACCCGTTCCTGCATTTAATACACCTTTCTCTGAAGACACCAGCTGTGAGATCGAATGGTATACTTCAGTTCAAAAAGCCACTGTTTTCCCTTTACTTTGGCTCTGCATAAAAATACATGTGCTTCAATTCCCACATATTGAATTTTCTTGCTGCTGACTACTTCTTCAATATCGACACGCAGCAACTGATGGTCTTCATCTTCCATTCGCAGGCGCAGAGGCAGAATATCCCCATTTGCGCTGCACATAGCGATCACATCCACCGGACAGATCCCTTCTCCCACCTCTATGCACCTCCTTTTGTTTTATTATAGTACATTTGTTCGTATTTTTCAAGTGAAATTTCGGTTGTCAGCCATTCCTTCTTTTGGTATAATACAGAGAAAAACGGAGGTGGCATATGCTGAAATATCCTTGTCTTGTTTTAGATCACGATGATACCGTGGTGCAAAGCGAAACCACCATCAATTATCCCTATTTTTGCTATATCCTGGATCAGTTCCGTCCCGGTCAGACCATCACTTTAGAAGAATATACCAACGGCTGCTTCCATCCGGGTTTCGCCGATATGTGCAGACAGCGGTATCAGTTTACCGAGCAGGAACTAAGGGATGAGTATCAGTGTTGGATGGGTTATGTGATGACCCATACTCCCGACCCCTTCCCCGGTATCCGGGAGTTGATTTTGCGTTATAAAGAAGCGGGCGGTATCATTTGCGTAGTATCTCATTCCAGCGAAATCAATATCACCCGGGACTATCAGACCCATTTTGGACTTCTCCCAGACGATATCTTCGGATGGGATCTTCCGGAGCACCAGAGAAAACCCAGCACCTATCCCCTGGAGCAGATCATGGAGAAATACAACCTTAACCCCCATGAGCTTCTGGTTGTGGATGATTTAAAACCTGCCTGGGTCATGTGCCGTAATGCCGGCGTCCCCATAGCATTTGCCGCCTGGAGTAAGGAAAACTGCCCTGGCATTCTGGAGGAAATGACCGCGCTGTGCGACTTCACATTCCACTCACCGGCTGAACTGGAAGCATTTCTATTTACATGATGGACAAATCCTCCTATTTGTGACATTGTCAATCTGAGAAAATTTGATAAAATAATATATAGACACAAAAAGAAAGGAAAGTTCTAAAAATGGTTGATTTAAGAGCAAAACCCTATCATCTGTCCGATAGTGATATCGCATGGGTGGAAAGCACTATCGCTTCCATGACCCCCGAAGAAAAGGTTGGCCAGCTGTTCTGGCAGCTGACTGCAGGCAATTCTGAAGAATATCTGCAGGAACTGATGGAAAAGTATCACCTGGGTGGCTGCCGCTACAATGCAATGCCCGGTCAGATGGTCCTGAATCAGAACCGCATTCTGCAGAAACACGCTAAGATCCCCGTATTCATCGCCTGCAATCCTGAGCAGGGCGGTAACGGTGTCTGCCCCGACGGCACTTTTGTTTCCAGCCAGGTAAAGATCGGCGCAACCGGTAAGAATGAATATGCCCAGGCTATGGGTCGTGTCTCCGGTGCTCAGATCAAGGCTACCGGCTGCAACATGGCATTTGCTCCTGTAGTAGATATCACTTACAACTGGGAATGCGAAGAGGTTCTCGCCCGTGCTTACGGCAATGATCCCAAGATGGTTGCTGATATGGGCAAGGCCTTCATGGATGGCCTACATGAAACCGAGGGTGTTTACTGCTGCGCAAAGCACTTCCCCGGTAACGGCCAGGACTACCGTGATGCTCATATGTCCAACAATGTCAACCATTTCGGTCATGATGACTGGATGGCTTCCTACGGTCATGTTTACAAGACTTTGATCGATGGCGGTCTGGATGCAATTATGGGCGGTCACATTTTGATGCCCGAATACATGCAGGAGATTAACCCCGATATTACCGCCGATACCATCATGCCCGGCACTCTTTGCAAGGAAATCATGACGGATCTGCTCCGTGGCGAACTGGGCTTCAACGGCATGGTAGTTACCGATGCTTCCCATATGGTCGGTATGACCAACCGTATGAAGCGCAAGGATATGCTGCCCGCAGCTATCAATGCCGGCTGTGATATGTTCCTGTTCTTCAATGATCCCGAGGAAGACTTCGCAACCATGCTGGATGCCTACACCACCGGTATTATCAGCGAAGAGCGTATGGTGGAAGCTCTGACCCGTATCCTGGGTCTGAAGGCAGCAAAGGGCATGCACAAAGCTGCTGCTGAAGCGCTGTGCGGCACTGATGAAGAACTGGCTGCTGCTCTGCAGAATCCCGAGTTCAAGGCAATTGCTCCTGCCATCTCCAAGGATGCTCTGACTCTGGTTAAGTATAAGGACGAGGGCATTCTGCCTCTGAGCCCCGAAAAGACCAAGCGTGTTATGATCGTCAACGTCAAGGGACCCGACAGCCCCATGGCAAAGCTGGCTGCCATCGCTATGGGCGGCGGCGCAGGCAAGAAGTCCCCTGTTGAAAAGTTCTGCGACAAGCTGAACGAAAAGGGCTTCGATGCATTCATCTATGAATCCCCCCTGGATAAGATGATGAAGGAAGTTGCCGCTGGCAAGCCCTTTAATCTGAACCTTTACTTTGCCGGCAAGAACGCAATCTCTGAGTTTGTATCCGGTATGGATATTGTCATCACCTTCTTCAATGTTGCTAACGGTCATCCCGTATTCGGTATGTCCAAGGGCGGCGGTGAAATCCCCTGGTATGTACACGAAATTCCCGTTGTCGGTGTTTCTGTAAACAAGCCCACCATGCTGGCAGATGCTCCCATGCTGCGCACTTACATCAACACCTATGACTCCAACGATGACACCCTGGATGCTCTGGTGGATGCTCTGCTCACCGGCCCCGAAGCCTTCAAGGGCACCGATCCCATCGACTCCTACTGCGGTATGTTTGATACCCACATGTAATCCGGAGGAAGAAAATGTCTATTTTTGATTCCTTTGAAAGAAAACACGATTACCTGGTCTGTGTAGACTCCGACGGTTGCGTCATGGATACCATGAACTGCAAGCATTTTCATTGCTTCGGCCCCTGCATGGTTACTGAATGGGGTTTGGAGGAATGGAAAGAGGAGATTCTGGATCGTTGGAATGTGATCAATCTGTTCTCCATGACCCGTGGTATCAACCGCTTCAAGGGTCTGGCAATGGCGCTGGGTGAGATCAACGAAAAGTACAAACCCATTGAGGGTATTACTTATCTCCAGCATTGGGCAGATACTGCTCCTGCCCTTTCCAACGACAGTGTTGCAGCAGCTGCTGCAAACGCCCAGTGCGAGGAAGCTAAAACCGTATTTGCAAAGGCACTTTCCTGGAGCAAGGCAGTCAATGCTTCCATTGTTAATCTCCCCGAAGAACTGAAGGTCCCCTATGAGGGTGCTAAGGAAGGCCTGGCTGCTGCCCACAACTTTGCTGATGTTGCCATGGTTTCCAGCGCAAACCGTGACGCTGTGGAAGAGGAATGGGGCAAGTTTGGTCTGCTGGAGCATACTGACATTGTCCTGGCACAGGATGTGGGTTCCAAGGCCGCATGCATCGCCGAAATGCTGAAGTTCGGCTATGAGAAGGACCATGTTCTCATGGTTGGCGATGCCCCCGGCGACTGCGATGCTGCCGAAAAGAACGGTGTCTGGTACTATCCCATCCTGGTTAACCATGAAAAGGCAAGCTGGGACGAAGCGATCTCCACCGCTTTCCAGACGCTGCAGAACAGCGAATATGCCGAATATGAAGCTCAGAAAAAGAAGGAATTCCTCACCAATCTGGGCGGCTAAGCAAAACCAAATCCCCCTCCTGTCGGAGGGGGATTATTTTACTTTTTTCTCTTCGATAAGCCAATAAAGCGGAAGACAATGCCAACGAAAGAATATATCATGGGATAACGATAAGTAACAGTGACCACCAAGTACGAAAGAACCGGAATGGATGGATACATCAGTTCAAAGCCATCGGTTGTATTGCGTAAATAATCACCAATTCCAGTAAACACCACTTGCACAAGCAGGATCACAAATGCAGTCAGCAGCAAGCAGAGTAACACAATCCTGATATAGCGGACGAACGGTTGATCCCATTGCTTATAGGTGATCATAAGCGATAGAAGATCAATCAGCCACCACCCCGCCAGCATCCATACTGCCGGAAGGCCCAGGTAGCGCACCAGCGCAAAAGGAAGCAGAATCCACCTATCACTTCTCAGTTCTTTTGTAATTGCATTGAGCCATACAAACAAAACCGATGTCACCAGCAGAACGGCTGTCAGAATCAGTCCCCGGCGGTATTTCTCTGCCTTGTCCATTTCTTTCGGGATACCATAGATTACAGTGTTGGCATCGGCATTTAGTATCTGCCCAATTTTGACAATCATATCCACATCGGGACGGGATTTCCCGTTCTCATAATTAGATACCGTCTGTCTTGTGACAAACAGTTTTTCCGCCAGTTCCTCCTGGGTCAGTTTTGCCCGAATCCGCAGATCCTTGATATTCTTACCAATATCACGCATCTTGATCACCTCAGTGCAATTATAAGCACATCCGGTGAAAAAGTCACGCAAACCTTCTTTTACATGATGGTTTCTCAATATTTCTTTCTAAGAATCAGATAAGAACCCCAATATAAGACTATCAGCAAGCATACACAGCCGCCGCTCATCACCGAAAGTTGATCGTTACCGAGTAACTTAAAAATAATCGATGCAAATGCGCAGATCAGCACCAGCATGTAACCTGCCCATGCCCAGGCCTTTAGCCGCAAGTATCGATTTCTCTCATCGTTCACTTCCACATCCACAGTATCCTTATATTCCGCATTTGTTTGATAGCGGATCAGACGGATCATAAAAATGATACCCACAACAATCAGAGCTGTACCCATACCTGTCCAGTATTCGTCAATCATGCCCATATATCCGAGCACCGATAAAATAATACCAATGGCAATCTCCACAATATTAGCAATCAACCGTTTATGATTCTTCATTTCATTTCCTCCTCTTCAAAAATAAATACTTCTTCGATGGTCATTTCAAAGAATTTTGCAATTTTATATGCCAGGAAAATGGACGGATTGTAGCGCCCTGTCTCCAGGGAGCTGATCGTCTGTCGGGATACACCCATCATCTTAGCAAACTCTTCCTGTCGGATCCCCCGCTCTTTGCGGATTTCCTCGATTCTGTTTTTCATGTCATCACTCCTTATGTAAAGTTAGCTTGTCATTATTATAGCGCATCTCTTCATTTTGTCAAGCTGGCTTTACATATTTCTTGTGAAGTTTTTATAAATCTCAAAATGTCATCTTGACAATTTTCAACTACAACTGTAGTATATATTTAGAACTACATTTGTAGAGGAGTGACATTATGAAAGACTCTGTTCGCAGACTACCCGACACCGAGCTGGAAGTCATGCAAGTCATTTGGGACTGTACGCCGCCTGTTTCCAAAGCAGATATTGAAGAAAAGATCTATTCTTCTCACCCCATGGCTGAAACAACGCTGCAAACCTTACTGACCCGTCTTTCTGAAAAAGGTTTTTTAAGCGTCACAATTGAGAAGCGGAAAAAATACTACTCCCCTCTTATTCCCCGGGAGGATTATCAGATCAGCCAAAGTAAATCTTTCTTTCAAAAAGTATGCGGAGGAAACCTCTCTGCGTTTGCCAATGCTTTGTGTGAAGGAGGACTGACAAAAGAAGAAGTCGCTGAACTTCGCAAGCTTTTGGAGGAGGGCCAGCTATGAATGAAGCATTTTGGATTAAGGCAATCGTCGTAGCAATTATCAGCTGTTTACTGGGTAGTTCTGCCTTCAAGCGGGATCAGATGGATCTATATGATGAGAATCCTAAGCAGCAGCGCTATCTCCCCTATCTGAATTCTGCATTACTCCCGGTATTTATTCTGCTAATCATCCCCGTATTAATCCCAATGTATGGTTTTCGGGAATCTCTCGAATTAATACTCCCTCAGATTTTTACGGTCTATCTGCACATCAGCATCTACTATTTGCTTTTGCTGCTTCTTACCCGGTATCTTCGCAGAAGACTCACTTCCAGATCCTGCATTATACTATGGATGGTTCCAAATTTTCTCTACTTGACTATAACCAACAACAGCATTCTCGCCCTGAATGCGCCAAATTTGGTTCTGAATCTATCAAAGAATGTCTTTTGGGCACTTGTTGTCCTTTGGTTTCTAGGTTTTACCTTTATCATGACCAGCACCTATATTCAGCATTTTCGCTTTCGCAGGAAAATCTTGAAAGATGCATACGAAGTCAGTGACAGCAGAATCCGAGGTATTTGGGAAGAAGAAATCGCAAAGTTAAGGATTAAAAGACCAGTATTTAAGTTATTGGTCAGCAACGCTGTATCCGCACCGCTTACCATCGGCTTTTTTAATAAAACGATGCGTGTCGTTCTGCCGCCGATTGAATACAGTAGCGATGACTTGCGTCTAATCTTCCGACATGAACTGATCCACATCTGCCGGCAAGATGCTATGAATAAGTTTTTCCTCACATTCTCAAAAGCCATGTGTTGGTTCAATCCTCTTATGTGGATTGCTGTGGAAAGATGCTCCGAAGATATTGAGCTGAGCTGTGATGAAACACTTCTTTTGGAGGCAAACGAAGATCATCGAAAGCGATATGCACATCTGCTGCTTAATACTTCTCAGGAAAGCCGGGGCTTTACAACTTGCTTGTCCGCAACAGCCGCTTCTATCCGTTACCGACTGAAAAGCATTGTTTCTCCAAAGGAAAAGAATATCGGTGTGATTCTAATTGCCCTTATTAGTTTCCTTTTGCTGCAAACAAGCGGACAAGTTGCCATTGCCTTTGGAAATCAAACCGTCAGAGAACAGCTCCCCATTGTCGTAAGCAACGAATCAATCGACAATGCTGCAATATACGGTTTAAATTTCGAAACCGACAGCCACCGAGGCATTGTAGAATGCCGCGACGAAGAAGCGCTTACTAATTACATCAGCAATCTAAAGATTGCCAGAATGAGTGGCAATTACACATTCGAAGATTACGAAAATCAGCTTTCTACCTTCTATACCGGTGTAAATTGCGATTTTTTAGTTGAAATCACCGATCAGTATATGGTCATTCTACCTTTAGGAAGAAACGCAACACCCATGACGCAATATCACATTCTGGAGGATGTTGACTGGCAATACATCCGCTCTCTGATTGCATAAAAAAGCGGCTCATACCCTTTGGTATGAGCCGCTTTCATATGCCTCAATCCAGGTTGATCTTTGCTACCGTTTCATCCTCGTTATACACGATTCTGTCGCCATCTTTATTCAGGCTATCCATATACTCCAAATACGCTTCCTTAGATGCAAAGAGAGGCTTATACTCTGCAATGACCTGCTTTGCCCGCTGAGCATCGTTTTCCAGAAGAAGCAGCAGCATGCCCATCTGTAGTTTTGCGCTGCCTACGCAGCAAGCAACAGGATCTACGATTTCGTAGTTATTACCGTGGGATCTTCCCTCTGCACCACCGGCATAAGGATGCACAACCGGCATCACGCAGCACAAGTCACCCATATCCGTACTGCCGGAACTGACTTTATCAGAAACATGATATTCATACTCAGGAATTGCAAGCTCCGCAGCTTCTGCAGAAAGTTTCACCAAATTGGGATCATCATGCAGCGGTGCATAGCCGGGAATATCCACAATTTCGATATTGGTACCTAAAGAAAGTGCCGCACCGCAGAGTGCTCTGTTGACCTTCTTATTTGCATCGCAAATGGCATCAAATGTAGCACCGCGAACAAAGCTCTCCAGTACAGCAGATTCAGGAATGGCATTCACCATTTTACCACCTGCGGTGATAATCGGATGGACACGAATAATATCCTTCTCCTGGAATGTCTCGCGAATGGCATTGATTGCATTCAGGCCGCAGGATGCCGCATACAGCGCATTTCTACCATCCCAGGGAGAACCACCTGCGTGAGCCGCAATGCCCTTATAGGTAATCCACTTGGCAATACATCCCACATGGCCGCCAATGACAGAGAAGGAGGTAGAAGCATGTACCATAAAGGCAAGATCCACACCGTCAAAATAGCCTCTGGAAAGGAATTCGCTCTTACCGCCCAGGTACTTGATCTTGCCTTCCTTCTTCAGGCCAGTGCGGAATTCGATCTCCAGCAATTCTTCTGCAGGAACAGCACACAAACGGATCTTACCACAGAACTTATCCAAAATACCGGGTTCCTTCAACGCAGCAGCAATACCAATGAGGGCTGCGCACTGAGTATTGTGGCCGCAGGAATGAACCGCACCGGTAACAGGATCTGCATCTTTATGCTCGGGGCAAATAACAGAGTCCAGTTCTGCCATAATCAGAATCTCAGGGCCGGGCCTGCCGGTATCCACTACAGTATAAAAACCGGTAATACCCTCAGCCATATTCAGATCATAGCCCAGCTCACGAAACGCTTTTTCCATATATGCGGTGGTTTTAAATTCTTTATAGCCGGTTTCCGGATGCTTCCAAATATATCTTTCCGCATCCAGAATACGCTGCTGATGTTTTTCAACGGCTGCAATAAGCTCTTTCATAATTTCCTCCTCAAGTTATATAAACTTTGTATTAACTATACAATCAATGGATTCAAATGACAAGATTGTGGAAGGAAAAATCTGCTAAGATTTTATATCAGTGCCACGGGGAATCAATATTTGTAGCACCTGTTTTTGAACTGTACACCGGACAGTTCCATTTAGATTGGTTCGATTCCCCCGGCGACCATAAAAATATCCCACCCTTTCGGGTGGGATATTTTTATGGTGGAGCCGAGGGGAATCGAACCCCTGTCCGAAAGCAACTTGACAAGACTTTCTCCGAGCGCAGTTTGTTATTTACATTCCCTCATCCCGGCGGGAACAAACACCCTACGGGACTTAGTAGCTTCATGATGCATGGTATGGGCAAAGCTTACCATACGCACGGTCTCCACTCAGATCACACCCGAGCCCGGCTCGTGGACCTTCCAGGGCGGATGGGCGCCTAATTAGGCAGCCAGAGCAACAGTTCTGTTGTCAGTTAAATTTAAAAAGTTACCCATTTTATCGTGGTTAGGTGCCACGGCTCGCTTATCCAGCCTCACTACCCCCGTCGAAACCAGTACGGCCCCATATGGCAGGGCTGCATAGCAGCCCTGGGGATTTAAAAATTAGAATCTGCCGTAAGGATCGGGCAGCTTATTGGGAGCAGGATACTCCACGCCCTGGGTATCCACGGTAATGGAAGCGATCTTCTGCTCAGCAACGGGACGATCCTGGAAGCCGGTCTTGGTAGCTGCGATAGCATCCACAACTTCCATACCGGAGGTCACCTTACCGAATGCTGCGTACTGGCCATCCAGGTGCTTTGCGTTCTGGTGCATGATAAAGAACTGGGAGCCGGCGGAGTTGGGGCTGGAAGAACGAGCCATAGACAGCACGCCGCGCTTATGCTTCAGATCGTTCTTGACGCCGTTAAAGAAGAACTCGCCCTTAATGCAGTAGCCGGGGCCACCCATGCCGGTGCCGTCGGGGCAACCGCCCTGGATCATGAAACCGGGAATGACACGGTGGAAGATCAGGCCGTCATAATAATTATGATTGCACAGATCGATAAAATTGTAAACGCTCTGGGGTGCGGTTTCGGGATACAGTTCGCCCTCGATAACGCCGCCGTTTTCCATAGTGATCTTAAAAGTAGGATTTGCCATTTTAATATCTCTCCTTCATTGCGCGGTCCATCTGACGCTTTGCGTCTTTCTCTGCCGCTGCTTGTCGTTTATCGTACAGTTTCTTACCCTTACACAGGCCAACCTTTACCTTCACCAGACTTCCCTTCAGGTAGACGGACAAAGGAATCAACGCATAACCGTCCTGCTTGACTTTACCGTAAAGCCGCATGATCTCACGCTTGTGCATAAGTAACCTTCTGGGTCTGCGGGGATCGGGATTGAACCGGTTGCCATGATCATAGGGTGAGATGTGCATCTGGTTCAGCAGCATCTGTCCGTCTTTTATACCGCACCAGGCATCTTTCAAATTCAAAGTGCCCTGGCGGATGGACTTGACTTCCGTGCCGCACAACTCAATACCGGCCTCCATCTCCTCCTCTACGAAGTACTCATGGTAGGCTTCCCGGTTTCTGGCCATCACTTTTACGCCCTGCTTTTCCAAATGCTCACCTCCTTCTGTGTTTCAAATGGTATTATACCATAATTGTCAAGAGAATAAAACGAAAATACCCGCAGGTTTTTCCTGCGGGTATGAATTATTCGCTGAGCATTTCCAGAACGATGGTCAGTGCCGCATTGATCGCATGATTGCGAACCTCTTCCCGATCTCCGGAAAAGCGGAACTGCTTGGTAAAGGAACGGACATGGGAGCTATAGCCAATGCAGACAGTGCCCACGGGATTGCCATACTCGTCACCGCCGGGGCCAGCCAAACCGGTTACAGACAGACCGATGTCTGCCTCCATCATCAGTCTGGCATTCATTGCCATGGTAGCTGCAACAGGAACAGATACCGCACCATATTTCTTAATCATGGCAGGCTCAATTTCCAGGATATTCTCCTTGACCCAGTTGGTATAGCAGATGATACCGCCCTTGTATACCTCAGAGCTTCCGGGAACAGAAGTCAAAGCAGCGCCAATACCGCCGCCGGTGCAGCTTTCCGCTGTCACCAGAGTCTTGCCCTTAAGGGCCTTGATCACATCACAGGTAAGGCTCGTCATCATACTTCACCGTAATCTTTTCCGTATTCTCAATAGCCTGCAGGATCAGAGCTTCCCGATCCAGATTCTTCTCAGCATGCAGCAGCTGATTCAGATTGGGCTTGGTCTTAGGATGCTTGGGAGTGAAGACTGTGCAGCAGTCCTCATAAGGCAGGATGGCTGTCTGCATGGTGCCGATCTTACGGGCAATGGTAACGATTTCTTCCTTATCCATGCCGACCAAAGGCATGAAGATAGGAACATCCACAACCGCACCGGTAACTGCCATTGCCTGCATGGTCTGGCTTGCAACCTGGCCCAGGTTTTCACCGGTGATCAGAGCTTCACAGCCGTGCTCCTGGCCGATCCGCTGGGAGATCTCCATCATAAAGCGGCGCATGATCAGCGTGAAGAACTCCTCGGGGCAGTTGTCACGAATGGCTTCCTGGATCTGGGTAAAGCTGACCACATTCACAGTCATTCTGCCGCAGTAGCGGGTTACCAGTCTTGCCAGTTCCAGAACTTTGTTCTTGGCAAGTTCGGAAGTGTAGGGATAGGAGAAGAAATGGACACACTCGATTTCCACACCGCGCTTTGCCATCATGTAGGCTGCAACGGGAGAGTCAATACCGCCGGACAGCAGACACATTGCACGGCCGCCAACACCGGTAGGCAGGCCGCCGGCACCGGGAACTGCAGGACCGTGGACATAAGCCGCCAGGTCACGGACTTCAACATAAACAGTATAGGAAGGATTATGGACATCCACGCGGCAGCTGGGATGAGCCTCAGCCAGGCGACCGCCGATGGCCTGGGAAATACCGATAGAAGTCAGGGGGAAGCGCTTATCGGAACGCTTGGATTCCACCTTAAAGGACTCGGCGCAATCCAGCTCATCACCAAGATATTCCTCAATGGTTGCAAAGATGCTGTCCAGATCCTTTTCGCACGCACGGCAGCGGCACAGACTTACCAGGCCGAAAATGCTGTTGCAAGCTTCCCAGGCGCCGTCCACATCGCACATCTCATCCATGGGTTCCACATAGATAGTAGACTGCATCAGGTAAACATCAAAATTACCGAAGGGTCTCATTCTGCGGCGGACATTCTGCCGCAGCTTATCCTCAAACTGGCGCTTATTTGCACCTTTCAGCACAATCTCGCCTAACTTCAAAAGAAAAATCTCTTTCACGATCTATCCTCACATTTTTTATAAATTTATTGTTCTGTATCGAATGGCTTCTGCCAAATGGTCACTATTTATATTATCACAATCGTCAAGGTCTGCAATAGTTCTGGCTACTTTCAAAATTCTGTCGTAGCTTCTGGCTGTCAGACCGAATGTTTCAAAGGCCATTTTCATCAGCTCATGGCTTTCTTCGTCCAGTTTGCAGTAGTACCGCAATTCATTGGGACCCATTCTTGCATTGCACATACCAGTGCTTTCGCCAAAACGGCGGTGCTGCCGCTTTCTTGCATAATTTACCCGCTCTTTAATCACTTCAGAGGGTTCTGCCTCTTTTCTCCGGCGCAGTTCTTCATACTTCACCGACGGCACCTGAATGATCATATCAATACGGTCAAGAAGCGGTCCGGAGATCCGGCTGCGGTAAGCTTCCACCGCCCGCTCTGTACAGCTGCATCTACCGGAAGGATCTCCATGCCAGCCGCATTTGCAGGGGTTCATAGCGCAGACCATCATAAACTCCGCAGGGTAAGTAACACTGCCAGATACTCTGGAAATCGTAACACATCCGTCTTCCAGGGGCTGCCGCATCAAATCCAACGTATCTTTATGAAATTCCGGAAGTTCATCCAGAAACAAAACGCCGTTGTGAGCCATGGAGATTTCACCGGGTCTTGGATTCACTCCGCCGCCAGCCAGACCGGCATTGGAAATGGTATGGTGCGGACTGCGGAAGGGACGCTCCATCACAAGAGGTGATTGCGGTGTCAGCATTCCCAACACAGAATAGATCTGCGTAACTTCCAAAGACTCATTCCAGGTCATATCCGGCAAAATAGAAGGCAACCGCTTACTGAGCATGCTCTTACCGGAACCGGGAGGGCCAATCAGAAGAATGTTGTGGCTGCCGGCCGCCGCAATTTCCAAAGCCCGCTTTGCCTGCTCCTGCCCCATCACATCTTTGAAATCCAGCAGATGCTTTTCTCGTTTTTCAGGCACCCAAATGGGTTCCTCTTCCATGGCGGTACCTTCATTCAGGTGATCGATCAGCTGTTTCACATTTTTGACAGGAATAATCGCTGGTCCACGGGCAAGGGTTGCTTCCGCGGCATTTTCTTCCGGTACATAAATTGTTTCAAATCCCTCCCGTTTAGCGGCAATGGCCATGGGCAGCACACCGGGAACCGGGCGAATCAGACCGTCCAGGCTCAATTCTCCTAAGAACGCACTGGTAGAACGGGGTCTGCGAATGGCGCCGCAGGCCGCCATAATACCCAGCATAATCGGCAGGTCATAGTGCGTACCCGTCTTTTTCATGCCGGCCGGAGCCAGATTAACCGTAATTCTGCTGACCGGGAACTTCAGGCCGCTGGTCTTGACCGCAGCACGGACGCGCTCTCGCGCTTCTTTCACCGCAGCATCCGGAAGACCCACAATGTCAAAGGCCGGCAAACCGTTGGTGATATAGCACTCAACAGTAATATGACTGGCTGTTATTCCATGAATGCCCATGGTGTGAACACTGCAAATCATCCCATCATCCTCCAAGTTTATTTTCATTATCATACTCTATTGTAGATAAAAAGACAATTGTTTTTTTGAAACAGACAAAAGAACCAGTCATAGGTTTACATTCAGCAAAATCACAAAAAAACAGTGATATTTTTCTCCGATTATCATAGCTCATTGGGTTTACAAATCCGGCAAAAAGTGATATGATATCTGCGTTAAAGATTGATTACTTTAGGAGGTAATTTATTTTGGCAAGAAAATTTAAGACTATGGACGGCAATACCGCTGCCGCCCACGTTAGCTACGCATTTACTGAAGTAGCTGGCATCTACCCCATCACCCCCTCCAGCCCCATGGCCGACTATGTTGACCAGTGGTCCGCTGCAGGTCGCAAGAACATTTTTGGCGACACTGTTAAGGTCGTCGAGATGCAGTCCGAAGCTGGTGCTGCTGGTACCGTTCACGGCTCTCTGGCCGCCGGTGCTCTGACCACCACCTACACCGCATCTCAGGGTCTGCTGCTGATGATCCCCAACATGTACAAGATCGCCGGCGAGCTGCTGCCCTCCGTATTCCATGTTTCCGCTCGTACCGTTTCTACCCAGGCTCTGAACATCTTCGGTGACCACTCCGACGTTTACGCCTGCCGTCAGACCGGTTTCGCAATGCTGGCTGAGTCCAACGTCCAGGAAGTTATGGACCTGGCTGCTGTTGCTCACCTGGCTTCCATCGAAGGCCGCGTACCCTTCATCAACTTCTTCGACGGCTTCCGTACTTCCCACGAGATCCAGAAGGTCGCTATTTGGGATTACGAAGACCTGAAGGAAATGACCA
>JAFOBK010000181.1 GCA_017381835.1 Oscillospiraceae bacterium
GGGCGGGTCCAGAAGATCTTCCATGAACTCCTGAATGTACTTTTTGTCGATCCAGGTAGCGCCCAGACGGACATCGATTTCATGGGCTTCCAGATCTTTCGGCTGTGCCGCTTCCAGAGCAACCACATTGTCACTGTAAAGGTCCGGGTCGATTATGGCAGCTTCCTTGGCCTCAGACAGCTTTTCTCTGACGTTGCCGGATAAATACTCGTCTGCGGTAACATAGCGAGGTGCGCCCTCTGAGCCGGTTATAAAGGGCAGCCGAAAGATAACGCCCCGCAGCTCCGATGCCAGTTCTTCAGAACTCTTTCCGGTGAGCTTCTCCATATAAGCCATATCCACACAGGCCCGTTCTCCAATGGAGACTGCCAGCGCTTCCGATGCCGTATCCACGGAATTGACTACCTTGGCCTGACGGATGGTTCGCTTGGTGAACATATCCGCCTTTCGTTCCATCTTTCCGTCATCATCCAATACTTCCAGAGAACACAGGAGGTAATAGGAGGAATCATCGGAGAAAGCAAGTTTGTTGCCCCGGTCATTGATAAGACCGAATTTCTCTGCAAAGGCATCGTAGAGGGTATTCAGTTCCGTCTGCTTCTCCTGAATGACAGAATCCGGAACATAGGCATCCATCTGCAGATCGATCAGCTCCCGAACACATTCCCGCAGGCCGATCATGCCTTTTACACGTTCTTTGGCGGTGGCATTCAGCTGAGGCTTGACCATGCGGCTGTTTTCCCGGTAGTACACTTCACCGTCTACCAGAGTATAGGAGAAGTTCTTTACATCCGGGTCAGCCGGGATGGAGGAGTCAATTTCTTCACCTTCACCCAGATCGGGCAGTTCTGCTTCCTGGTATGTGCCGTGGATGTGCTTGACAGCTTCCTGAAGCTGCTCTGCCAGAGAAATGCCTTCCTTGGAAGCCACGGTGTAGTCCTGTCCGAATCGGGAGCTTTCGGAGGTTTCTTCGCCCAGTACCATGTGAGGGTTATCCAGGAAGTAACGGTTGATGGTATAGCCGTCCTTGTTCTCACCGGTCTGCACCCAGTCCGGTTCGATGGCAATGGGCCGATCGCGCTTCTGCAGGAAGATGATGTCGGATACCACTTCGGTACCGGCATTTGCCTTGAAGGCATCGTTGGGCAGACGGATAGCACCCAGGAACTGCGCCCGTTCTGCCAGATACTTCCGCACATCGCTGTTCTTGGCATCCATGGTATAGCGGCTGGTGACAAAGGCCATGACACCACCGGGTCGCAGCTGATCCATGGCTTTGGCGAAAAAGTAGTTATGAATAGAAAAACCCAGGCGATTATAGGCTGGGTCATTGACCTGATACTGCCCGAAGGGAACATTGCCTACGGCGAGGTCAAAGAAGTCACGACGGTCTGTTTTTTCAAAACCGCTGATGGTGATATTGGCTTTGGGATAAAGCTGCTTGGAGATCCTGCCGGTGATGGAATCCAGTTCCACACCGTACAGGCGGCTGTTTTGCATCTGTTCCGGGAGCATACCGAAGAAGTTGCCGACACCCATGGCCGGTTCCAGAATGTTGCCGGTCTGGAATCCCATTTGAGAAATAGCATCATACATGGCCTTGATAACCGTGGGAGATGTATAGTGGGCATTGAGGGTGGAACTTCGGGCGGCGCTGTACTCCTGGGGAGTCAGTGCTGCGGCAAGTTCCTTATACTCTTCCGTCCAGCCTGCCTTGGATTCATCAAAGGCGTCTGCAAGGCCGCCCCAGCCCACATACCGGGAAAGAATAGTCTGTTCCTCTGGAGTAGCCTGACGGTTTTCTGATTCCAGGGTTTGCAGCAGATGGATGGCATCCATGTTCATCCGGAACTTGGCTTTTGCACCGCCAATACCCAGAGAATCATCCGTGATCCGGAAATTTTGTGCTTCCACCACAGGGGCAGGAGGTTCCGGTTCTCTGGTGCTGATGGTCTGGAATACCACATCGTATGGAAGTCCATTTTTCTCACCAGAGATATATTCTTCCGTCTTGATGGTGTAAGAGGGTTCAGGCTCCACAGGAACAGGATCTGGAACCTCGGATTCGGGTAGAACAGGCTCCGCAGGCAACTTGGCTTCCTGTTCTTCCACCAATCTTCGGACAAAAGCAATGGGTTCTGTCCGGAAGATGGGAAAGCCGGTGGCATTCTGGAAGGTAATGTCCTGGAAGTTCACAGAACCAAACTGCAGATTTACACGGTCAACAAGGAATGTTCTGCCGTCGATCTCAAAGGTGGTTTCACCGGGGATCAGATGCTCACGGGCAAATTCCTCGTCGGAGAGGGTCGGTTCTGCTGCCTCTGGAATGGAGATGGGGACAGCTTGCTCAATGCTGGTAATGTTCCCTTTGTCCATGTACTGCTCAAAAAGAGTACGCTCCATGCTGACGGCATCCTGTCCCAGAACGCTGGGCATCGTGTACCACACTTCATCTTCATCCACATGGTCGATTATGAGATGTACTTCCGGATTGCCGTTGAAGGAAGCTGCCAGCTGATCTCCTGGACGATAAACTTTGCCATCCTGGGTGGTAAAAATCAGAGCTTCGGGCAATCCATGCTCCCGCTGCATTTTGTTGAGGAACTCGATAGCGTTATACTGTTCTGCAAACCGGAAGAGCTGTCCGTTCTCGCCATAGTATTTCTTAATAGCACCATCGAAGATACCGGTAATACCGCCTTCATAGGGGAGCAGACGGATAGAGAATCGGTTGGGATCTGCTTTTGCGGCTTCTTCCTGGGCAATGGCTTCCACATCCTGTATAACTTGATTGACAAAGGGTGAATCCTCGTCCTTATAAGCATCCAATCGCTCCCGGATGGCAACAGGGTCGATATCGTCCATTCGGTCATACTCTTCTTCGGTATAGAACTTCTCAGCCTTGATAAGCTGGGCGATTCTCCGCTGAACCTTGGGCCAGGACAGGGGCATCTGCTGATTGCCGCCCATGCCCACATAGAAGGTATCACTGCCATACTGAAGCTGTAGCCACGCTGCGGTACTGCGTTCCCGATCATGCTGCTCCATATA
>JAFOBK010000182.1 GCA_017381835.1 Oscillospiraceae bacterium
ACCCGTTTTATTGGACTGGAAGAATTTACAATGGGACAGGGGCAGGGGGCAGGGCTGTACGGAACAGCGTTTCCAGAAAAGTCAAGTATTGTTATTATTTATTTTCATGGTATAATCCAAACCAGTGTGTGCCAAAGGAGAGAAACAAAATGAGTATGACCGTATCCAATATTCGCTATTACATAGACCGGGAAAGAGTTGCCTATCAGAAGATCTCCGGCATGAACGAAGTTCTCAGTGCCAAACCTGCAGATCTGGAAAAGGTCAGTGACCAATACCCGGATGCGGCTTTTGCTCTTATGATCCATGATGAAATGGTGTGCAGTATCCCTGGTGTTCGCAATATTGTCCAGAAAGCACACGCAGCCATTATGGATGGAGAAAACATGGAGAATATCCGTTTCCGATACACCAAGGAAATGGATGACTACTTCCGGGAACATACCTGGGATGACTAATAATGTAAAAAGGATCAGGGCGATACGCTCTGATCCTTTTTCGTAGATGTGGATTGTTAGATTATTCTTGATATACAGGCCGGGGACCCGTCACAGACAACATTGACAGTGAGTGATCGATATTTATGGGCAATGAAAGTGTTACATGATCGGCTCGGAGTTCATTAACATGAATACCCTCATTTTTTGTACATTTCTCTCACCACAGGGTGAAAAAATATAGGAGCCACCTTTAATGGTGGCTCCTGTTTTATCAGGACAAAACCAGCTTATCATCCACTTCGTCCGAACCGGAAGCCTGACTGAACAGATTCAGCAGCTGTTCCACAGTCAGATTCTTCTTTTCCTCACCGGAAACATCCACGACAATATGACCGTTGTACATCATGATCAGCCGATTGCCGTAGGCAATGGCATCACGCATATTGTGGGTAATCATCAGGGTCGTCAGATGGTCCTTCTCCACGATTTTCTGGGTTGCGTCCAGAACCTTGGCGGCGGTTTTGGGGTCCAGTGCTGCG
The DNA here is from genome assembly GCA_017381835.1 of Oscillospiraceae bacterium. The sequence continues at coordinate 980 of JAFOBK010000182.1, forward strand.
GTATGCTCATCCAGAAGCAGCAGCTTCGGCTTTTGCAGCGTGGCCATAAGAAGGGTCAGCGCCTGCCGCTGACCACCAGACAGCAGGCCAACCTTGGCAGTCATCCGGTCCTCCAGTCCCAGATCCAGGATCTTCAGTTTTTCTCTGTATTCTTCCCGCTCTGCCTTGGTAATGCCGATGCGCAGGGTTCTGGGCTTGCCACGGCGGGCAGCCAGCGCCAGATTCTCTTCGATCTGCATGGTGGCAGCGGTTCCCATCATGGGATCCTGAAACACACGGCCAATGTACTTTGCCCGCTTAAATTCCGGAAGATGGGTCACATCCACGCCATCGATCAGAACATTACCGGAATCCACACCAAACACACCGGTAACCGCATTGAGCATGGTGGACTTACCGGCACCATTGCCGCCAATGACGGTGACAAAATCGCCTTCCTTCAAGTGGAGATTCAGCCCCTGCAGAGCGACTTTTTCATTGACCGTACCGGCGTTGAAGGTCTTGTACACATTTTCGATTTTAAGCATAATGACCTTCCTTTCTCTTCTGGTGGAAGTATTCCTGCTTCCAGTAAGGAACTGCCAGGAATACAGCGACGATCAGTGCGGAGAACAGCTTCAGATAGTTGGTGTTGATTGCCAGTACGCTGACAACGAATTGCACCACCATGTAATAGATGACAGCACCAATGGAGACTGCCAGCAGCTTCAGACCGAAGTTGACAAAGATCTTACTAAAGACCACCTCACCGATGATAATGGCAGCCAGACCAATGACAATAGCACCTCGTCCCATATTGATTTCTGCAAAGCCCTGATACTGGCTCAGCAGGGCACCGGACAGGGCAACCAGACCGTTGGCAAGCGCCAAACCCAGCACGATATTGAAATTGGTATTGATTCCCTGGGCCCGGGCCATGTTACCATTGGCTCCGGTAGCACGAATGGAGGAACCAAGTTCCGTTCCGAAGAACCAGTACAATGCACCGATAATTACCACAGTAAAAAGTCCAACCACAATGATTGGGTGTTCCCAGACAGGCCTTGTGCCTTTCTGCACTTCCTGCAGGTAACGAAGATTGACCAGCAGATCAAAGTTGTTGACATTCAATGCCTGATTGGCTTTCATTCCCATGATGGCCAGATTCACGGACCACAGACCCAGCTGTGTAAGAATACCGGACAGAATCGCAGGGATACCACACTTGGTGTGGAAGAAGCCCGTCACCAGACCAGCCACCATACCAACCAGCATGGCACCCAGCATGGCGATCCACACATTGTAGCCGGAGAGCATCATCATAACGCAGACCGCACCGCCGGTACAGAAGGAGCCGTCTACAGTCAGGTCAGACACCTCCAGCAGCTTATAGGTAATGTACAGGCCGATGGCCATCACACCCCAGATCATACCCTGGGCAATGGCACCCGGCAGCGCATTGATGAAACTTGTCATAACTCTTTTCCTCCCTGGATCATGCTTTTATTTGAAGGCGGGAGTTTTGTCTCCCTCCTTTTTGCGCTTTGGATTTAGCCGATGGCGGTGTAGCCTTCAGGAGCAGTCAGGCCCAGAGCCTCACAAATGGCGGCGTTATACTTGGGCGTAGAAGTGGCTGCATACTCAACAGGCATGGTGCTGATGTCTGCTTCACCCTTCAGAATTCTGGCAGCCATCTTACCGGTGGCAACGCCCAGATCGTAGTAGCTGATGGACAGGGTGGCAACACCGCAGCCGGAGCAGATGCCTTCTTCACCGGCAATGATGGGAACACCGGCTGCCTGGCAGATGCCATCGATGATGCCGGTACCGGAAGCAACCGTATTGTCAGTGGGAACGTAAATCACATCGGAATGGTCGGCTGCTTCCTGGGTAACGGCAGACATGTCGTTGGTATCCGCAAAAGCGTACAGCGTGCAGGTGTATCCCAGGCCTTCCAGCATGGTCTTGATGGTATCTACCTGGTACTGGGAGTTGGGTTCTGCAGAGCAGTACAGCAGGCCAACATTCTTCGCATCGGGGAACCATTCCTTCACCATCTCAGCCTGCTTGTCAAGAGGCGCCAGATCAGAAGTACCGGAGACATTGCCGCCAACGGTGCCGGAGAAGTTTTCAATACCCATAGCCACACCGTATTCGGTAACGGACGTGCCCAGAATGGGGATCTCAGCAGTGGCAGCTGCGGCAGCCTGCAGGGCAGGCGTTGCATTTGCCATGATCAGATCTACATCGTTGGAGACGAAAGAATTGACGATGGTTGCACAGGTGTTGGTATCACCGGCCGCATTCTGCAGATCAAAGTATACATTGCCCTCGCCCAGTTCGGCAACCAGCGCATCCTGGAATCCCTGGGTTGCGGCATCCAGTGCGTCGTGGGTAACCAGCTGAATAATCGCCACATTATAGGCCTTATCAGTATCCGCGGCAGGTGCTTCGGTGCTTCCGCAACCGGAGAGCACAGAAAGCAGCATCAGAGTGGTCATAACCAAAGCAAGTAAACGTTTCATAGTGAAAATCTCCTTTTTCTTCTTTGAATGAAAATATTAAAAAGGCGGCTCTGCCTTTCAACAGAGCCGCCTTCTCAAACACAGGAATGGGTTCGGTTAAACACAAGACAGAGGTTTTGTTTTGACACGACGAAACAGGCCTGCAAAATAGCAAGCCTTAAAATAGCAATAATAGCAGAAGCCCATCACGGACTTGGTAAAGATATTGGATGCATGATTGATCGCCATGACAAGCTCCTTTCCGCTGCTTTTGCTGCAGCAACTTTTCTTGTTATGCACTCTAACACTTTGCTCTGGTAAAGTCAACAGCAAAGCAGCATTTGCTCCACGGATAGTTTTGATGTTGTCCATCTAAAAATTCGATGGTACGGTCAGCACAGGAGGTCTTGCGCAAAACACCAAAAGAGGTTTCGCATACATTGATACGAAACCTCTTTTGTGATGGTTTTGGGATACTTTAATTCGAAAACTCCTGGGCCTTTATGTACTCAATCAGTGCTTTCAGACTCTTGGACATCCACTTGTTCTTGTGATAGATCAGCTGCTTCCAGATCTCGATATTCATATCACAGATATCCAGATAGCAAAGCACGCCGGCGTCGACCAGGGGTTTGGTCACGAAATCCGGAAGGAAGGAGATCATATTGCTTTTCGCAAGGACCGATGTGATCATATCTGTTCGTCCAATTTCCAGGACAGGTGTAATGTCAATGGATCTTCTGACAAGTTCACTGTCAAAAGCACGCCGGTATCCCTGTCCATATTCGGTCAACACGAAGGGTTCGTTTGCAATATCCCGAATGGACAATCCTTTTTGACCTGCAAATTTCGAATTGGAGTTGGTCACGAAATGAATGGGAAGCTTCTCTTCTTTTGCGATGACATAATCCTTGTGATAAGAATGGCAGTCCAGCGTAATGATCAGATCCGCTTCGTTGCGATCCAGCATATCAAACATTGCGGAGGTGTCTGCTGTGGAGAACCGAACGGAAATCAGAGGGTACCGACTGTGAAAATCAAAATAATGCCCGTTTACCATCTCCTCACAGATGGAGTCCGGCGTTACGATGTGAATATGTCCGGAAATATGACTTTCCTTGTTTGGCTTTTCCCTGAACTCATCCATGAGTGCGCGAATCTGGTGGGCATAAGAAACCAGCTCATGTCCACGCTCGGTCAGCGTGATCATATGATTGATCCGCTCAAACAGCAGACAGTCCAGTTCTTCTTCAAGCTGCTTGATCTGAAAAGAAATGGTAGACTGGGAGTATCCAAGCTGCTGGGCAGCTTTTGTAAAGCTACCCAATTCCGCCACATGGATAAACGTGACCAAATTGCGTAATTCCATTTCTCATCCCTCACTATCGAAATCGCCGATGGCAACGACAAAACCCTTTTGTTTGGTTGATGCCCAAATTGATTATATATTCCGGAATATCAAAACGCAAGAAGGAATTCCCAAAGAAACGCACCTGCATTCAGGAAAGATGCAAGTGCGTTCTTTTCGTTACTTAACAGAATAATCCTTAGGAGATCCATGGGCACCGAAAATCTTCCAGTTGCCCACACCCAGTCTTCTCAGGATCGCCTTCCGCTCTTCAGCGCAGACTTTGGGATCTGTATCCACAGAGGTCATCAGAATCGGTGCGTACTGGTTGTATTCCGCCTGGGCTGCGGTGAGGCCGTGAATGTTGATGTAGACATCGCCGGTAAAGGCAACATGGTTCTCATAATCAATCAGAACCACTTCACCCGGAAGATGGCCGCCGTTTCCTTCGTAGACTTCAAAATGCAGATCACCGAAATCAAAGAAACCGATCTGGGTCAGAGGTCCGCGAAGCTCCGGAAGATTCTGCCAGGGAGTGATCAGCTTGTCGGGACTCACCTCTTTGTAGGAGGTAAGGATCTTGCAGATATTCACATAGGGTCTGTGCAGGAGATTGCGTTCCCGGAAGCCGTTTTCGCCCTGATATTCACAGCGAAGGCTCTCGGCCGACCGGCAGCTGACGATGATTTCATCAAACACATCCATGAGACCGCAATGATCCACGTCCGCATGGGTCAGCAGCAAACGTTTGTGGGCTGTTTCAAATCCGGGAATGCAGTCTTGGAGGATCTTCAGCATTTCCTCTCGATAGCAGGCATAACCACTGTCCACACAAAGAAATTCCCCATGGCTTTTGATCACCGCAGTATTACTGCCACAGGCAGGCTCGATCAGAAGGATCTCGGTATGATCGGTGACGGTATGTGTGGTGATTCTGGGAACAAACTGTTCACCCTTGGACTTTCCCAGAAGCTCTGCAAACTTGCTGATACTGTCAAACGTCCGGTAGGGAGACAATCCCTGTTCATCCAAAATCTGCATGGCCAGATTGGCCGACACCATAAGTCCCTGCTTTTGTTCTTCGCTGAGCTCCAGCATCCGGGACAGGCCCCGTACATAGGCACTGTAGAAAATGCTGTTGTCATAGGCTCGCTCCGAGCTGTTGTAATCAATGACGCGGACTTTGCAAAGCCGTTCTGCCTGCTCGATAAATTCCGCGATCCGTCCCGGATCCTCCACATACAGACCCATTTTGAAATACTGGTAATCGGTGCCGTTTTCCTGGGAATTGATGTAGGAAATGTTGAAGTTAAAATCATTGATCAGCTCCAGAACACAAGTCACGCTTCCGGGAACATCCTCAAGGCAGAACTCAATAAGGACGATGCTGGAATTTCCAGAATGATTCAGCAGATAGCCGATCTTTTCCAGTTCTATGTCCGCTTTCCGGATCTGTTCTTCTGTTCCTTCCACATCCAGAAACAACATATGGCTATCCACGGTTTTATCGTAGCTGACCCGGGTGATATTGATGCCCAAGGCAGCAAAACACTTACTGGCCTTCAGAAAAGACCCGATATGGTTTGGCATGGAGGTGGCGTATGTTTTTTTCATCGTTCTATCAAACCTTCATTATGCCCGGTTGGAGGCTGATGCAACTGTGACAGTCTCCAACCGGAGTTTTCTGTTACAGCTTGTTTCTCTGAATCTTGCCGGAGATGGTCTTGGGCAGTTCTTCCCGGAATTCTACGATTCGGGGGTACTTGTAAGGTGCGGTATGCGCCTTGACGTAATTCTGAATTTCTTTCTTCAGTTCATCCGTGCCCTCGGTACCCTTCACCAATACGATGCAGGCCTTGACCACCTGGCCGCGAACCTCATCGGGTGCCGCGCAGACACCGCACTCCAGAACATAGGGCAGCTCCATGATGGTGGATTCGATCTCGAAGGGTCCGATGCGGTAGCCGGAGGACTTGATGACATCGTCCGCACGGCCAACATACCAGTAGTAACCATCCTCATCCCGCCATGCCACATCACCGGTGTGATACATACCGTCATGCCATGCAGCATCGGTAGCTTCCTGGTTCAGATAGTAGCCCAGGAACACGCCGCAGGTGGGCTTGGGATCGGTACGGATGACGATTTCGCCATTGATACCGTCTTCCACACTCTTACCATCGGAATCCACGATGTCAATGCCATAGCCGGGAATGGGCTTGCCCATGGCACCGGGCTTGATGTCGGTACCGTAAAGGTTTGCAATACCCAGCGTCATTTCCGTTTGGCCGAAACCCTCATGGATGCGCAGGCCGGTGGCCTTCTCGAACTGATAGAAGACTTCGGGGTTCAGCGCCTCACCTGCAGTAGTGGCGTGATGGATGGAAGAAAGATCATACATGCTCAGATCCTGCTTGATAAGCATGCGGTACATGGTGGGAGGCGCACAGAAGGTGGTGATATTGTACTTCGCAAACATGGGCAGGATCTTTTCTGCATCAAACCGATCGAAATCATAGACGAAGACCGCGCCTTCACACAGCCACTGACCGTAGAGCTTACCCCACAGAGCCTTGCCCCAGCCGGTTTCGGAAATGGTGAAATGCAGGCCGTCCTGTTCACACAGATGCCAGTACCGGGCAGTGACATAGTGGCCCAAAGCATACTTATAAGAGTGCATAGCCATCTTGGGATAACCGGTGGTACCTGAGGTGAAAAGCATCAACATAGGATCATCGCCGCATGGAGCATCCTCTGCACGCACATAGCGGCGGCTAAACAGGCCGTATTCCTCATTGAAATCGTGCCAGCCTTCCCGTTTTCCACCCACCAGAACCTTGGTGAGCTTCATACCACAGACCGCTTCTGCCAATTCCACCTGATGAGCAGTATCGCCATCAGCAGTACACAGGATCGCGGAAACACCACCCGCCTGGAACCGGTAGGTGAAATCATGCTCCATCAGCTGGTTGGTTGCGGGGATAGCAATGGCACCCAGTTTGTGCAGACCAAGAATTGCATACCAGAACTGGTAATGGCGCTTCAGCACCAGCATAACACGGTCGCCCCGCTTAATGCCCAGACTCTTGAAATAGTTGGCACACTGGGAGGAAGCATCCTTGAAATCCTTGAAGGTGAACCGGCGCTCGGTCATATCATTTGCGATGTGAACCATGGCCAGCTTATCGGGATTTTTCCGGGCCAGAGCATCCACGGTGTCAAATGCGAAGTTATAGCGCTCGGTATTTGCGTAGTTCAGACCTGTCATGGCGCCGTCTTCGTTCTCGGCACCCCATACGAAGGCATTGCACAGCAGCCTCTGCTCTGCAGTCAGATCCTTCACAGCGGATCTGGGTTCCAGCTTCAGTGCGGAATCCCGCTTGTCGCTGGCCATGATCATGGACAGGAATTCGCAGTCGTGACCGTCAATGGCAATCATGCCATGAGGCGTGGAAGACTTGTAG
>JAFOBK010000183.1 GCA_017381835.1 Oscillospiraceae bacterium
ACCGTACCCTCATGGCCGCTGACTCGGCGGTGATGGTCATTGACGGTGCCAAGGGCGTGGAGCCCCAGACCCGGAAGCTGTTCAAGGTCTGCGCCATGCGTCATATCCCCATTTTTACCTTCATCAACAAGATGGACCGGGAAACCCGTGACCCCTTTGAGCTTTTGGACGAGGTAGAACGGGAGCTGGGCATTGAAACCTATGCCATGAACTAGCCCATTGGCTGCGGAAAGGATTTCCAGGGCGTTTATGACCGGGAAAACAGCAATCTGATCTTCTTCTCCGGCCTGAACGGCAAGTCCAAGGCCGACAAGCAGGAGATCGATCTGTACGATCCCGTGGTTGCCCAGTATCTGGATAGTGAATCCAAGCATCAGCAGCTGATCGACGATGTAGAGCTGCTGAGCGCCGGCCGTGAAATGGACTTTGAAGCTGTCCGCTGCGGTCAGCTCAGCCCCGTATTCTTCGGCTCTGCACTGACCAACTTCGGCATCGAGCCTTTCCTGGAGAACTTCCTGAAGCTGACGCCTCCCCCTCTGTCCCGTGTGGCCGATGTGGGTGAGATCGACACCTTCGACGAGAACTTCTCCGCTTTCGTCTTCAAGATCCAGGCTAACATGAACAAGGCTCACCGTGACCGTTTGGCATTTATGCGTATCTGCTCCGGTAAGTTCCAGAGAGATACCGAATACTACCACATGCAGGGTGGCCGCAAGATGCGCCTGAGCCAGCCTCAGCAGTTGATGGCAGCCGAGCGTGAAATCGTGGAAGAGGCTTACGCAGGCGACGTCATCGGTGTCTTCGACCCCGGTATCTTTGCCATCGGTGATACCATCACCGTGCCTTCCAAGAAGTTCCTGTACTCCGGCATCCCCACCTTTGCCCCCGAGCATTTCTGCCGGGTTTCCGCAAAGGACTCCATGAAGCGCAAGCAGTTCGTGAAGGGTACCGAGCAGATCGCCCAGGAAGGTGCTATTCAGATCTTTAAGGTGCCCAATTCAGGTATGGAAGAGGTCATCGTAGGTGTTGTGGGTACTCTGCAGCTGGATGTGTTCCAGTACCGCATGAAGAATGAGTACGGTGTGGACCTGCGGATGGAGATGCTGCCTTACGAGGAGATCCGTCTGATCAGCAAGTCCCCTGTGGAGGATCTTTCCGATCTGAATCTGGGCAGCGATGCAGAGCTGATCGAGGATTACCGCGGCCGGAATCTGCTGGTGTTCTCCAGCTACTGGGCCATCGACTTCACCTGCCGCCGCAATCCCGGTCTGGAGCTGCAGGAAATCGTCGTCTCTGAGGGCTAAGCCGGGATGTCCCGGCAGACAACTCGTGCACAGCTGGTCTATAGTTGGTAGGCCTTTGGGTACCGCTCGGTATCGATCTGTAGTACAAAACCAAAGGTGCCAGTAAGCAATTCGTGCACCGCTGGTCTGTAATCGGTAGGCCTTTGGGTACAGTTCGGTATCGATCCATTGGCAATCAATGTTCCAGTAGGATTCTCGTGCATGGTTGTGCTCACATTAAGATATAAAAATTCCCCGGATGCGGTTGCATCCGGGGAATTTTTATTAGCTGTTGTAGATGTCCTCGTTCAGTTTGCCTTCGCTCTTTGCCACAGCGATGGAAGTCAGAGAGTCGCCAACGCAGTTCAGAGAGGTGACCAGCATTTCGATGGGACGGTTAATAGCCAGAATCAGAGAGTAAGCAATCAGTGCCTGCTCACCGGTGAAGCCAACACCGGACAGAATGGTGAACAGAATAACCGCACCGGCGCCGGGAGCAGCGGGAGTGCCCATGGAAGCGATCAGCGCCAGCACCATGATGATCACCAGCTGGAAGACGGACACATCGTAGCCGCCGCAGCCTGCAATGAACAGGGTAGCCACAACCTGCATGATGGCGGTGCCGTCCATGTTAATGGTCATACCCAGGGGCAGGACGAAGGAACCGATCTGGCGGTCAACACCCAGCTCCTTGGTGGTGGTATCCAGGTTCAGGGGCAGAGTTGCTGCGCTGGAGGAGGTGGAGAAGCCAAAGACGATGACCTTGAAAATCTTCTTGATAAAGGTGTAGGGATTCAGCTTGCAGATCAGCCATGCGTACAGAGGATAGCCGATGAACAGATATGCCAGCAGCAGAGCCACAGTCAGCACACAGTAGGTCAGCGCAGGCTTCAGGTAGTCGATGCCGTAGGTAGCAAAAGTGCGGCACAGCAGCATGAAGATGGCGATGGGGCCAAACTTCTTAACAGCAAAGTTCAGGAACACAACAATGATCTTGCTGACTTCCTCGCAGAAGCGGTAGATCACACTGTCCTTGCCGTAGCCCAGCACGTTCATGCTCAGGCCAACAACCACAGCGATGAACACAACACCCAGAACCGCGTTGTTAACGCTGAGGGTTGCACCGATATTGCTGGGGATGATGTTCAGAATCACATTCAGGGGGTTGGAACCGGTAGAACCGGTGCCGGCAGCCACGCCTTCGATATGTACATTAAACAGACCAGCCTTAAAGAACAGCAGAGCGACTGTACCGGCCACAACCAGAGCGATGGAGCTGGTCATCATGAACCAGCCGATGGTCTTGGCGGACACACGGCCCAGAGTGGAAGCCTCGCTGATCTCGCTGATGGCCATAACCACAGAACAGAACACCATGGGAACGATAATCAGCTGCAGTGCGCGGATAAACAGCTGGCCGCCGATGTAGAACAGACCCACTGCGCTTTCTGCGCCGCTGGCGGTGATATCCTGGAAGAGAATGTTGTTGATGGTTGCCCAGACACTGCCGCCCACAGACTCTCTCAGAGCCATAAACAGCAGGCCCACCAAAATACCGGCTACCATTGCAATCAGCATTTGGATGGCAAGTTTATTATTGTCGTTTACTTTTTTCATACCTGGTTCCCTTTCTGTATCAATCAAAATAATAATGCTCAAACGGCTGTATTATACAGGAAGAAACCGATTTTGACAAGATATTTTTTCTTTTTTATAGAAATAATTCCAGTATTTCCGTTCTGTTTGACATTTTTTCTCCCCTGGTGTATGATGAATAGACTTTAGCGAAAGAAGATGATCCCCTCTTGATTTTGAAAGACTATACACAGGGTATGAAGGCCGGTATGCCGGTGTGCATCGGCTATTTTTCCGTCAGCTTCGGCTTCGGTGCCATGGCAGTTGCCCAGGGCCTGAGCATCTGGCATGCCATTCTGATCTCCATGACCAACCTCACCAGCGCCGGTCAGTTTGCCGGTCTTACCGTCATCGCCGCAGGCGCTGCTATCATTGAAATGATTCTCACCCAGCTGGTGATCAACAGCCGCTACGCTCTGATGAGCCTGGCATTGGGACAAAAATTCGGCCCCGGTGTGGGAACCGGTCGGCGCCTGGCCTGCGCTTTTTTCAATACCGATGAAATTTTTGCCCTGGGTATGGCCCGGGAGGGCAAACTGAAGCCCGCCTATTTCCTGGGTGCCGGTACGGTGGCTGCTCTCGGCTGGACCGGCGGTACTGCCGTAGGTGCTTTGGCAGGTTCCTTGCTGCCCCTTTCCGTCCGGGCAGCGTTGGGTGTTCTCCTTTACGGTATGTTCATCGCCATCGTGGTTCCCCAGGCGCGGGAGGAAAAGCCCGTTTTCTTAAGTGTGGTACTGGCGCTGGTATTCAGCTGTCTGTTTGCCTATGTACCGTTCTTGAAAGAAATTTCTGCCGGTCTTGCTATCGTCATCTGCACGGTCGCTGCCGCCGCCATCTGCGCTGCGGTCTGTCCCATTGATGAGGAGGTGGCAGAATGAGTGTTTATATTTATGTCCTCGTAATGGCCGTGACCACTTATCTGATCCGCGCCCTGCCCCTGACCCTTTTCAAGAAACCCATTCGCAGCCGTTTCCTGCGGTCCTTTCTCCACTATGTGCCTACCGCCTGCTTAACCGCCATGACCTTCCCGGCGATCCTCACCGCCACCGACCATATGATCAGCGGTGCCGCGGGTCTCATCGTAGGTATTCTGTTGGCATTTAAGAACAAGAGCCTCATCGTTGTTGCTGTAGCCAGCGCCGCCACGGTATTCATCGTTGAACAGCTAGTTTGTCTTTTATAGAAGAACACCCCGGATGCAATCATCCGGGGTGTAATTTTTATTGTATTTCAGCGCCGCCCCATTCCACCAGGGTGAAGCCGGTTCTTTCCACTGTTTCCAGTTTCTGCGGCAGAACCCGGATGGGGTATTCCAAGGGCTTGTAAGCCATGAACACCCGCAGTACCGTATCCGGTGCCGGATCAACGATCAGCGCCGCGTTATCGGTATAGGCTTCCTGCTGGAAGGAGATCAGATTATAGGTATTTCCCTCCATCCGGGGCAGCCAGTAAATAATGAATTCGTTGGCTTCCTTGTCGGTAAGGCCTAAGGTTTTCAAAGTGTCTTCCAGGAAAGCTTCCGTGTCTGCTCCCGCCACTACAAAACCTTCGGTCAGGTCATAGGGAACTGCAGAGATGCCCTCCCAGAAGAGGCAATAGTATTCCCGACCGGTTTCCGGATCGGTGAGGGTACCGTCGGATTTAGCTACCACATCCCAACCGCCTTCGTACGCAGGATATACAGAAGTCACTGTGCCGTTAAAGTCCAGTTCCACATGAACCTTCGTTTCTTCCTCCGGGTACAGATAGATAACCGGTTTTTCCGGTGCCGGTCCCCGCAGCCGTCCTCCGCAGGCTGCCAAAGACAGCAGCAAAACAAATGCTGTCAACAGCGCAATCCACTTTTTCATAATATACTCCTTTCCGCATTTCCTTGCAGGCGGATATAGATTCCGCCCCTACTGGATTCCCATCAGGGTTCCCATAAAGATGGGAGTGTTGCTGGAGGTATCCACGATCATATAGAGGAAGGGTCTGTCCAAAATGACCCGCTTTATCTCCTCCGGTTCTGTCGGAGGTGCTGCCTCCGGTGCCATCTCAACCACTGTAGCTGCGCCGGCACGGGTGCCCTGTTCCGCAACGCTGATAAAGGTCTTGTGCAGCACCCGGCTGATAAACAGGTTGCCCTCCGGGCTACTTCCCAGTCCGGAAAAGTCCGCCCGCTTTCCGTCGAAGGCATCGGTCATACCCATCTCCTCGAGAATTTCGCCCATCTGGACATCAAATTCCGTTTCAAATTTGGGAATTGCAGCAACCACCGTGGCTTCTTCCGGCTGTGCCAGGAATTCCTGCAGATGCTTACCATCCAAGCCGTTTACCAATGCCTGCAGGCTGTCCCCTTCCTTAGGCAGCAGCGCCACAAAGGCAAAGCGGTTGGGTTCACCGGATCTGTAGTACTTCCGAAAGCCTGTACACAAATCATTCTCGTAATAGCGGTTTTCTTCCGACCACATCATATCCACATTCTGCCGTGTGCCGTCCTCTTTGGTAAAGATTCCATCTTGAATCTGGTACGCCACATATTCTTCTTCCCATTTGTCCTCGAATGCCAGGGCGTTGACCAGATACATGACTGCCTCACTGGGAACCTCCTGCAAAATCTCCGGGATCATACCCTTTGTGTTTTTGTCAACAAAGCTGTTGATTTCTTTTACAGTCGTATCATCGAAGGGAGCCCGATAAGCACCTGCACCAAAACAATCCGCATTGGTCTGCAGAAAAGACTTTTCTACAGACACATCCTCCCGGAACCAAATGGCATTGGCCGAATTCAGGACATTGTCATCGTAAACCGTTCCGTATTGATACCAACTGTTCAAAGCGTCCCGGCTTTGACCCAGTACCATTTCCATTTGGCTGAGGGTCTCCCCCTCCGCGCCGTTTGCGGTCATGGCCAGCGCCGCCAGAATACTCATAGGGGAGATCAGGGTGTTCTGATCTTCTTTGAATGATGCCCGGAACAAGCGCATTCCGAAATCCGCAATCAGGGAATTGTCCCAAGCAGCATCCGTAAAGGGACCTTGCTCGGATTCATCCACTGTGATCAAACTGCTGCGCTGATCAGAGGGTTTCACACCTTTCATCAAATCACGGCTGGCAGCTTTTCCACCACATCCGGACAGTAGTAACGTGAACACCAGCAAAAGGGCAAGTATTCTTTTCATTGGCTCTCCTTTCTGCTTTTTTCTTGCGCGCGGATATGGAATCCGCCCCTACAAAATATACATTACGGCTGTGCCGCGGCAAGTACACCCTCTGCATACAGGGTGTTGATGCCGGCATCGTACGCACCGTTATGGATCTCCACCAGCATATCCGCAGTAATATCACCGCTATATTCCAGATCCGTACGATCGGCTGCGGGGATCATCTCCGGATCGATGACCAGGGTCAATGTTACACCTGCATCAATGGGTCCGGGTTCCTCGGCAGCACGGGCCACATAAGCCTCAAAGCTTCCATCCTCCAGCACGGCCAAAATCCGAAGCTGGGCAAAGGCCACATGGTACAATTCTCCGGGGATTGTAGCAGGTTCATCCTCGGATTCCGTAATAATCTCCTCCGGCATGGGGGGCGCTGCTTCCGGTGCCGCCTCAGGTGCGGCTTCGGGAGCCGCTTCCGGTGCTGCCTCAGGTGCGGCTTCGGGGGCTGCTTCCGGCGCTGCTTCAGGGGCAGAAGATGTCAAGAGTCCCATTTTCTCCACAACAAAGTAACTGCTAAGTAGGATGCACAGGCAAGCAGCCACGGAAATAATCTTCATCCAGGGGATGCGGATGCCCAAATAGTTGGTCTCTGCCTCAGCCACATAGCGCTCATCCACAAAGCTGAGGGCATGAAATAATTCCTGACCGGTCATACTGTGATCCCCTCCTTTTCCAAGAATGCGTGAAGCTTGGCCCGGGTACGGTGGAGTTGGGTCTTGACCTTACTCTCAGAGATGCCAAAGCGATCCGCGATCTCGTAAATGGTGTCCAGATACCAATAGCGGCGCATGAAAATCACCCGGTTTTCATAGGAAAGGGTCTCCAAAAACCGATTGAGAACTTCGCCCAGTTCCTCACCCTCCAGCTTACGCTCATGCTGAGGATCCGGGATGCAGGCCTCCATCTCCTGGGTCAGGGCCACCACCTCGCCCTTGCGTTTGGCCGCACCCTTCCAGTCCAGCACGCCTAGGGCAAAATTACGGCAAATCTTGCCAATATAAGCAAAGAAATGCTCCGGACGCTTGGGGGGAATGGTATCCCAGGTTTTTAAGTAGGTATCGTTGACACATTCCTGGGCATCTTCAAAGTCCTGAACGATTTTATGCGCCAGATAATGAAGCCGTCTGCCGTACCGCAGGTCGGTTTCCTGAATGGCCTGCTCATTTCTGGCCCAGTATAAGTCGATGATCTGTATATCTGTCACCGCTGTTCACCTCCGTTTTTTCTCTTCACCCCTATAGAGGGATTTTGCAGAGAAAAGGTTACATCTATCATAACAATTTTTTCAAAAAAAGAAAAGCCCCACTCGAAAGAGTGGGGCCAGTGATTGCAGTGTAACGATACCGAGCGGGGAGCGATGGGAGCGCCGCCGGTGGCGGGAGGAGCGACCTGAGCGAGTGGCAGCGGTCGACAGTCGACGCTGGCATTTCAATGCCGAGGAGAATGTCGGGCACCGCAACAGGATATGGGAAGTAACGATAACTACCCGGCCGGGCACGAATTGCCTGTCGGGGCAACCCGACAAAGACCCGCTCAGAAGAGCGGGTCTTTTTAATAGATTAGTACTTGGTGGGCTCGATGTGCCAGATTTCCTCAGCGTACTGACGGATAGTACGGTCGGAGGAGAACTTGCCTGCGGAAGCAATGTTCACCAGGCACTTACGTGCAAAGCTACGGCGGTCGTTCTTGTACTCAGCATTAGCACGCAGCTTAGCGTCGATGTAAGATGCGTAGTCCAGCAGAGTGTAGTAGTTATCAGCGCGGCCCCAGTTGTTGGAGTCGAGCAATCCGTGATACAGATCACGCTGGTCAGCATCGGTGGGAACAGTGCCGTCCACCAGAGTGTCGATTGCACGCTTCAGGTGGGGGTTGCTGTCGTAGATTGCGCGGGCATTGTAGCTGCCCTTGATCTCGTTGATCTTGTCGACGGTTGCGCCGAAGATATACTCGTTCTCGTGGCCTGCCTCCTGAGCAATTTCCACGTTAGCGCCGTCCAGAGTACCCAGGGTAATCGCACCGTTGAGCATGAACTTCATGTTGCCGGTACCGGAAGCTTCCAGACCAGCGGGAGAGATCTGCTCGGAGATATCAGCAGCGGGAATGATATGCTCAGCGTAGGAGCAGTTGTAGTTCTGAACGAAGACAACCTTCATCTTGTCGTTCACATAAGGATCGTTGTTGATCATCTTTGCGATACGATTGATGTAGCGGATGATAGCCTTAGCACGGGCATAGCCGGGTGCAGACTTAGCGCCGAACATGTAGACGGTGGGCTGGAAGTCAGGCAGCTCGCCGTTCTTCAGGCGGAAGTAGATGTCAACGATAGACAGAGCATTCATCAGCTGGCGCTTGTACTCGTGCAGGCGCTTAACCTGAATGTCGAACATGAAGTCGGGGTTCAGCTGAACGCCTTCGCGCTTGGCAACAATGGCAGCCAGCTGCTCCTTCTTGACGCGCTTGACAGCATTGAAGTTGTCGATCAGCTCATCGTCGATCTGGCCCTTCAGCTCAGACAGAGCATCCAGCTCAACCAGGAAGTCGCGACCTACCTTGGTCTTCAGCAGTTGGGTCAGCTCGGGGTTGCACAGACCCAGCCAGCGGCGGGGAGTGATACCATTGGTCTTGTTCTGGAAACGCTCGGGGAACTGTGCGTACCAATCCTTGAAGCAGTCGTCCTTCAGGATCTGAGAGTGGATCTCAGCAACACCGTTGATGTAGGAACCAACATAGATGCTCAGGTTAGCCATGTGGACAATATCGTTATTGATGACCCACAGGCCGCGGCCTTCCTGGCGCAGCTTGTGGTCGATGCGGCAGATGATATCAGCCACAGCGGGAACGGTTGCACGCAGCAGATCCAGGGGCCACTTCTCCAGAGCCTCACCCAGAACGGTGTGGTTGGTGTAGGAGAAGGTCTTACGGGCAATCTCGAAGCCCTCGTCAAAGCTCATACCCTCGTTCATCAGCAGACGGATCAGCTCGGGGATGGACATTGCGGGGTGGGTATCGTTCAACTGAACAGCGTAGTGATCGCAGAAGTTGTGCAGATCATTGCCGTAGATGGACTTGTGGACGCGGATCATATCCTGCAGGGAAGCGGAAGACAGAACGTACTGCTGCTTGATACGCAGGCGCTTGCCCTCGTAGGTGGAGTCATTGGGGTACAGAACGCGGGTGATGTCCTCAGCCTTATTCTTCTGATCCAGAGCACGCAGGTAGTCCTGGTTGTTGAATGCATTGAAGTCCAGCTCTTCCTCAGCCTCACACTGCCACAGACGCAGGGTGTTGATGTTCTGAGTGCCGTAGCCGATGACGGGAACATCATAGGGAACAGCCATAACGGTATGGTCGGGGAACTCCACCTTCACAGCATGGTGATAACGGCGGTAAGACCAGGGATCACCGTACTTGGTCCAGTCGTCAGCATTCTCCTTCTGGCTGCCGTTGGCATCAAAGCTCTGCTTGAACAGACCGAACTTGTAGCGCAGGCCGTAGCCGGACAGAGGAATGTTGGTGGAAGCAGCGGAGTCCAGGAAGCAAGCGGACAGACGGCCCAGACCGCCGTTACCCAGAGCAGCATCTTCGATGTCCTCCAGGATAGCCAGGTCAACGCCGCGCTCAGCAAATACCTTCTTCATCTCGTCCAGGATGCCCAGGTTGAACAGGTTGGAGTAAACCAAACGGCCAATCAGGTACTCTGCGGAGAAGTAGTATGCCTTTCTCTGGGTCTCACGGGTCTTCTTGCTGTGGCTCCAATTGTCGGAAATAGCCATCATCACAGACTTGCCCAGAGCCTCGTGCAGCTCTTCAGCGGAAGCGTCCTTCAGAGAAACGTCGTAGGTGTACTTCAGCTGTGCCTCAGTCCATTGCAGGATATTCTGGCAATCAAATTTCATAATCAAATCTCCATTTCTAACGGCAAGGGGGTCAGGCCTTACCATTGATTTCTTCTTTTTCTATTTCCAGGCGACCGTACATTTTGGTCAGCCGGTAAATGCGTTTACTGAGGGCTGGGGTTAAATAGCCCTTGGTCGCCCGCCAGGTCCAGTTATCACTTGACTGTGTGCCGGGGAAATTCATGCGGGCTTCCCCACCCAATTCCAGATAATCCTGGATGGGAATGATGCAAAGATCCGATACGCTGGCCATTGCCGTGCGGATCGTACCCCAGACATCGCCTTCTTCGCCAATGTTCATATACTCCCGGGCATACCTGACAGCCGCCTTCGGAACGGTATCGAACCACTGGCGGGTGGTCACATTGTCATGGGTGCCGGTGTAGCACACACTATGGTTAGAATACGTATGGGGCAAATAATCGGAAGGTTCCCGGGAATCGAAAGCAAACAGAAGCACTTTCATACCGGGATAGCCGGAACCTTTCAGCAGGTCCTTCACTTCCTGGGTCATGAAGCCCAGGTCTTCCGCGATCATATTCACATCGGGAAGCTGGGTGCCCATGGCATTCACAAAGTCCATGGCAGGGCCTTTTCTCCACTTGCCGTTTCTTGCAGTGGCGTCCCCATAGGGAACCGCCCAGTAGCTTTCAAAACCACGGAAGTGATCCAGGCGCACCATATCATAGCGCGCTCCCGCTGCGCCCATCCGCTGCACCCACCAGGAAAAGTTCTCTTCCTTGTGAATTTCCCAGCGGTAGAGGGGATTTCCCCACAGCTGACCGTCGGCATTGAAGCCATCGGGAGGGCAGCCGGCCACGGCCACGGGATCTAAGTTTTCATCCAGTTCAAACAGATGGGGATTACTCCAGACATCCGCAGAATCTAGGGGAACATAGATCGGCACATCGCCGATGATTTTTACGCCGTTTTCATTGGCATAGGCTTTCAGCGCCGTCCACTGACGGTCGAAAAGGTACTGGACAAAGGTGTGGAAGCGGATCTCCTCTTCCAGGCTGTACCAGGCCTCGGTCAGAGCTGCATCGTCCCGGTTTTTCAGAGGTGCTTCCCACTGATACCAGGGTTTGCCGCCGTGACTTTCTTTCAGCGCCATAAACATGGCAAAGTCCCAAATCCAGCTTTCATTACGACGGCAGAAATCTTCCAGGGCTTCCTTTTGGGAGAAGCGCTGCCAGGCCAACCGCAGTACCTTCAGCCGGTTATTATACAAATGGCCGAAATTCACCCGTTCAGGTGTGTCGAACCAGTTGATCTTAAGGATTTCGTTTTTCTTCAAAAGTCCCTCTGCCACCAACATATCCAAATCAATCAGATAGTGGTTGCCTGCGTAGGTAGAGCAGGACTGATAGGGGGAATCGCCATAGCCGGTAGGTGTCACCGGCAGGATCTGCCAGTAGCGCTGTCCGGCCTTTTTCAAGAAGTCCACGAAACGGTAAGCCTCTTTTCCCATGGTGCCCACACCGTAGGGGCTGGGGAGGCTGGTGATATGCATCAAGATGCCGCTTTCGCGCATAGGGGTTCTCCTGAAAATGGGATATGTCTATTGTATGGCAGAATCGGTGCTTTTGTTCAAAGCATCGCCAAATCCGCACCGCTTTATACCAAAGGTATACCTCGGCACCATACTCTTTAACCATACCTTAAGAGAATATACTGTTTTACGCGATTTGTCAAGAAAAAACCACAAAATGGCGCCGAAATTCTTCAAAAATATGCGAAACTTATCGAAACCTCAGCTTATTTTTCAACAGTTTCTCCACAAATAGGTGGGCCCACCGAAATCTCCGGTGGGCCGTCATTTTTATTTTTCCACCCGGACACTCAGGTGAGGATCATAGAAGCTGATGCCGGAGTCCTTTGCCAGGCGGTTCAGTTCCCGGTTTACCGCAAACTTCAGATCCCAGTAATCTTCTGACTTGCACCAGAGCATCATGCCGTAAGTAATGCTCTGTTCGTTGTATTCTTTCATGGCGATCACAGGCGCGGGATCTGCCATAACGGCGCTGTGCCGAGAGGCTTCCTCCATGATTTCCAAAACCTTATCCGCGCTGACACCGTAAGAAACCGTCAGGTTGATATCCAGGCGGCGGGTGCCAGTGACCGTATAGTTAACGATCTCCGCAGCTACCACAGCGCTGTTGGGAATAGATACGATCTTGTTGTCTACAGTTGCCAGCTTGGTGTAGGTAAGGCCGATCTCCTTGACGGTACCGGACTGACCGGCGATCTCCACAAAGTCCTCAGAAGCAAAGGGCTTGGTGTAGAGCAGGGTGAACCCGCCAAATACATTGGTCAGCAGGTTCTGCACAGACAGAGAAACTGCCAGGGTCAGGACGCTTGCCAGTGCCACAATACCGGTCACGTCAATGCCCAGGCCGGAGGCTACCATCAGCGCCAGCAGGATGTACAGCACCACCTGAACGGCAGTGATAATCAAAGTGTGGGCAGCCTTCTCCAGCTTGGACTTCTCCAGCATCTTCTTCGTAAGCTTCAGTACCACCTGGATTGCCAGGATACCCAGAGCCGCCAGCGCCACCATGGGCAGCAATTTTCCGGCTGCATAGGTCAGCGCCAGATCAAACCAATCATAGATTTTCGCAAACATTGTTTTCCTCCTTATTCATTGCCACAACGGTCTATCCGCAGATACCGCCAGGGAATGATTTCCGCGCAGCTTCGCGAAAAGATCCCCTAGCAGCAGAAGAAGAATCGGCCGCCGCAGCAGAATATATTACACAGATAACACAGGCACAAAGACAGGAAGGGCGAGCTGCGCATGGTAAAGCCGCCGAAATTGCCTGCCTGACGGCGATAAGCCGCACCGCCATTTTCGATATCGCTGAGAGTCTGGAGATACTGAGGATTGTCCGGCTCCATGCTGACCGCTCTGCGGATATGCTCCAGGGCTGTCACCTGGTTGCCCATACCGTCATTGGCAAGGGCAGACAGATAATACCACTTGGCGTTTTTCTCCGTACAGGAATTCAGCACATTCAGCGCCTCCTGATATCTGCCGAAGCGGATATACTGGGCTGCAGCCTGCTGATAGCGATCTGTATCGCTCTGCTGATAGGTTCGCTGCCATGCACCGCCGAAGGGATCGTAGCCATAGCCGCCGTAGCCGCCCTGGGAACCGGGATTCGGCTGGGCCTTCTCCGGGTTCTTGATCTGCTCATAGGCAGCGTTTACCTGCTGCATCTTCTTAGCAGCAACCGGGTCACCGGGGTTTAAGTCCGGATGGTACTGCTTTGCCAGCTTTCTGTATGCTTTTTTGATCTCCTCATCGGATGCGTCGGGACTGACACCCAACACCTTATAAGGATCTTCAATCATCGGACTTCACCTCCGCTTACTTTCTGTCTTCTGCGGTATTCCAGCCAAACACCGCTATACAGGATATTATCCAAAATATCCTTATCCTGCACCAGGGGGAGCCGCTCATAGGCATCTGTGCAGCGACTCATCGCCAGCACCAGGTACTCCTCCCAGGCATCCCAATCCTCGGTCATACCCATAGCCAGGAAAGGATTATATTGCTTCTTTTTCAGATCACGGTGGTAATCCACCGCCGCGTCCGCCAAATAGATGTACCGACCCAGAGCATCTCCCATTTTTCGAAGGGTCGGCGCCCAAAGGTCTTCTTCATATACCAAAAGTTCGCCCATAAGGCTTCCGAATGTGCCGGCAGGCTCATCGGGATTGGGGCAATTTTCCTTTTCCAGTTCATGCAGTTTCCGGATACCCTCTTCGATGGCTCTACACTGGCGGGGATAGGTCTGCCGGATTCTGTCCAGCTCCTTGCCGAAAATATCGCAGCGCAGCCTGGCGCCCATTTTTCCCTCATCCTCATAGTCATCCAGGGCATTATAATACGCCAGGGCCACATTCATATCGGCGCCATAGCGGATGTACGGATTTTCCGTCCAGCTGCGGCCGGGATGGAGCACGCAGGCATGACTGCCACCGGTTTCTTCCGGTTCATACAAGCTCATCAGCAGAAGGGAGAGAAATGCCATGTCATAGCTCAGAGCCAATCGACAGAGCTGGGAGCATTGAGACCGGATTCCCCGGCAAATACCGCAATAAACCCCGGCATATCGTTTTCTTCTGGGTTTTTCCAGTTCTTTTAAATTCGCCATTACATAGCCGAACACAGTCTTCCCCTCCTTTTCCCCTTACTATAAAAAGCATTTATGAACAGAGCATAAACACCCGGGATAAATTCCCGATTATTTCCATTTTTCCAGGATTTTGTTTAAAACACCGCCGTAAAATACGATGCAGATGCAAAAGTACAGCCACAGCATTCCCAGCGCCACCATATACACAGATCCGTAGATGCTGGCATAGGATGTGAACTTTTGGCAGTACACCGAGTAGCCGTTGGTAAACACCTGCCAGCCGATGGATGCCAGCAGAGCTCCGGGTATGCTGTTTCCCAGCCGGTTGCGCTCATTGGACAGCACCATAAACATGGTGGCAAACAGCGCCGTCTGCAGAATCAGCAGCAAAAACACCCGCAGATCCAGCAAATTCAGCAGCCAGGCCGGGATTGGCAGCAGCTCCAGCATACGCAGCAGATCACCGCCAAATACATGCAGCACCAGGGTCAGGATCAGCACCAGCAAAAACACAAGGGTATACCCCATGCAGATGATCCGGGTGCGGAAATAACCGCGGTTTTCCTTCACTTCGTAAATGGCATTGAGACCCGTGACAAAGCTGTACATACCCCGGCTGGCCGACCATAATGCCGCCACCGCAGAAAGGGACAGCACCGCCCCGGAAGAATTCACATAGGTACTGAGCACCAGGCGGTTGACCATGGGCATCAGCGCCCCCGGCACCATCTCCGCCACCAGGTCGGTGAAGGTCTCCACCTGCAGACCTGTATAGCGGATCATAGCCAACAGCACTACCAGGGTAGGAAACACCGACAAAATCAGAAAAAAGCTGGCGTTGGCAGCATAGAGCGGCACCTTCTGCTCTGCCAGATACCTGGCAAGCTCCTTGAGTTTGTTCATATGCCACCCCCTTTTATTTTGTACGCAAAAGGCTCTACCGACCATGCAGTAGAGCCTTTGTATGGTATATCTTATTCTGCAGAGATCAGATAATAATATACGGGCTGGCCGCCGTTGAGCAGATTCACATCTGCGTTGGGGCAGATTTCCTGGAACAGGTCTGCTGCCTTCTGGGCATGCTTTTCCTTGATATCAGCGCCGTAGTAGATGGTGATATATTCCTTACCATCCTCATTGACCTTCTGAGCCAGGGCCTTCAGCAGGACCTTGATATCCCGGCTGGTACCGAACAGGGACTTCTCGTAGATAGCCAGGTAGTCACCCTCATGGATGTCATAGCCGTCAAAGTCGGAGTTGCGGGCAGCATAGGTAATCTGCATAGTCTCCACGGTATCCAGAGCCTCGGTCAGAGCCTCGGTATTCTCCTCTACCTCACCCTCGGGATTGAAGCTGAGCATAGCGGTGATACCCTGGGGCACAGTCTTGGAGGGGATGACCACCACATTCTTGGGGGTCAGCGCATCCACCTGCTGGGCAGCCATAATGATGTTCTTATTGTTGGGCAGCACAAAAACAGTCTCAGCGGGAACCTTGTTGACAGCCTCCAGGATATCCTGAGTGCTGGGGTTCATGGTCTGACCGCCGGAGATGATGCCGTCCACACCCAGGTTCTGGAACACATCTGCCAGGCCGTCGCCTGCACAGACTGCCACAACACCCAGTGCCTTCTCGGGCTCTGCGATCTTGGGGGCCTTCTCGTTCTCGGTCATTACCTTCTCGGTATGCTGCTGGCGCATGTTCTCGATCTTTACGGTGACGAAACTGCCGTAGTTGATGGCTTCATGCAGCGCTGCACCGGGATCATTGGTATGGACATGAACCTTGATGATCTCCTCGTCGTCCACCAGCACCAGGCTGTCGCCCAGGGTTGCCAGGAATGCACGCAGCTGCTCAGGGTCCTTGTCATTCTCACGGGAGATGATGAACTCGGTGCAGTAAGCAAAGGTGATGTCCTCGGTATCGAAGTCATCGAAGTTAGCGGATTCCTTGGCTTCCTCGCTTGCCATGCCCTCGGGAACTACGATATCCTCGCCCTTCATAGCGGCCATCATAGCCTCCAGCGCAATCAGCCAGCCCTTACCACCGGCATCCACAACACCGGCCTTCTTCAGGACGGGGTTCTGGTTCATGGTGTTAGCCAGTGCATCCTCTGCCTCTTCGATGGCAGCGGCATGGACAAATTCAATGTGATTGTTTTCACGGGCTGCGTTGATTGCCTTGGCAGCAGCCAGACGGGCAACGGTCAGAATGGTGCCTTCAGCGGGCTTCATAACTGCCTTGTAAGCTGCGTCAACGCCTTCCTGCAGCGCATCGGCCCACAGAACACCGTCACAGTGCTCAGCGCCCTTCAGCTTCTTGGAAATGCCCCGCAGCAGCAGGGACAGAATGACACCGGAGTTACCGCGGGCACCACGCAGCATAGCGGATGCAGCGGTGGAAGATGCCTTCTCCAGATTGGGATCCTCGGTCTTGCGCAGATCGGCTGCAGCTGCATTAATGGTCATGGACATGTTTGTGCCGGTATCACCGTCGGGAACCGGGAACACGTTCAAATCATTCAGCTGCTGCTTATTGATTTCGATGGCAGCGGCCGCATTGATCATCATGCGGCGGAAAGAACTGCCTTTGATAGTCTGTCTCAATTCTACTTCCTCCGGTTATCAATCGATCATCATGGAATCGATATACACATTCACATCCTGTACCTTGGTACCGGTGCAGGTCTCCACCATATAACGCACTTCATCGATGATAGCATTGCCCACAGCGTTCAGATTCACGCCATTGCCAACCATGACATGCAGGTCAATGGTAATGGTACCATCCTCATTGAACTGGATCTTGACACCTTTACCTACGGATTCTTTACGCAGCAGATGGTACAGGCCGTCCTTCACAGAGCGGGCAACCATGCCCTTGACACTCAGGCAGTTGATGGCTGCGGTACCGGCGATATCGGTATAAACACTGGTGCTGACATTCACAGAGCCATTTTCATTTACATTACGGATCATAGATCAGTACCTCCTATTTAAAATTGCAGAGGCGGAGATTCCGCCTCTGCGGGGTCTATTGCGGAATTGACGGCAATTACACCATGCTGTCTTCCCAGCACTGGGGAGCGGTCAGACCCATCATCTTGACGATAGTGGGAGCCACGTTTGCCAGGCCGTAAGCGCCGTCCTTCACCTGCCATACCTTGTCGGTATCGTAGATGATGAAGGGAACGGGGTTCAGAGAGTGAGCGGTACGGACAGAGGTCTTGCCCTTCTTGGTCTCGGTCATCTGGTCAGCATTGCCGTGGTCAGCGGTGATCAGCACGGTGTAGCCGTACTTGTCAGCAGCTTCCAGGATTGCCTTCAGGCCGTTGTCCACGCACTCCATAGCGTAAACGACTGCGTCCATAACGCCGGTATGGCCAACCATATCGCCGTTGGGGTAGTTGCAGCGGATGAACTCGAACTTCTTGGAGGCCATAGCCTCAACCATCTTCTCGGTGATCTCCTTGGACTTCATAGCAGGAGCCTGCTCGAAGGGGATAACATCGGAGGGGATCTCCTCATAGACTTCCAGGGACTCATCAACCTTGCCGGAGCGGTTGCCGTTCCAGAAGTAGGTAACATGGCCGTACTTCTGAGTCTCGGAAACAGCGTACTCGTGGATACCGGCAGCGCACAGCACCTCAGTCAGGGTGTTGGTGATGACGGGGGGCTGCAGCAGGTAGTTCTCGGGGATGTTCAGGTCTGCATCGTACTGCAGCATACCTGCGAACATAACGCCGGTGTAATCGCCGCGGTCGAACTTATCGAAGTCCTTACGGTCGAAAGCGATGGAGATTTCCTGAGCGCGGTCACCGCGGAAGTTGAACAGAATCACGGAATCGCCGTTTGCAATCTTAGCAACGGGCTCGCCGTCACGGGCAACTACGAATGCGGGCAGATCCTGGTCGATGCAGCCGGTCTCAGCGCGGAAGGTCTCGATAGCTTCGGTAGCGGAAGCGAAC
>JAFOBK010000184.1 GCA_017381835.1 Oscillospiraceae bacterium
ACGTTGTTCAGAACAGTGGGCTTCTCCCACAGACCCTTTTCAACGGTTCTGGGGGGCTTGGTTCTGGGCATACCGCGGTTGCCTTCGATGGAGGCAGTCAGAGCGGAGCCTTCGCCGCAGACGAATGCGCCTGCGCCCTTGTTGATATGCAGATGGAAATTAAAGTCGGTACCCAGGATGCCGTCACCCAGCAGGCCGCGCTCTTCCAGCTGTGCGATTGCGCCCTTCAGACGAGCAACAGACATGGGGTACTCAGCACGAACGTAGATGTAGCCGTGCTCAGCCTTGACGGCATAACCTGCGATCATCATACCTTCAATCAGCTTGAAGGGATCGCCTTCCATAACGGAGCCGTCCATAAATGCGCCGGGGTCGCCTTCGTCACCGTTACAGACAACATAGCGCTGGGTTTCCTTCTGACGGGCAACCTGCTTCCACTTCTTGCCGCAGGGGAAACCGCCGCCGCCACGGCCACGCAGACCGGACTTGTCAACTTCGTCGATGACGCCGTCACGGCCCAGTTCCTTCATAGCCTTCTCCAGAGCCTTGAAGCCGCCTGCTGCCAGGTACTCATCCAGGGACTCGGAGTCGAACTTGCCGCAGTTTTCCAGAACGATTCTGGTCTGCTTTGCGATGAAGGGGATCTCATCGGGGGAAACATAAGCGGTCTCTGCCTTATGATACAGCAGGCGCTCAATGATTTCGTCGCCCACAACGGACTTCTCTACGATATCTTCGCAGTCCTCGGGCTGAACCTTAACATACTGAATGACCTTGTCACCCTTCTGAATACGAACCAGGGGGCCCAGTTCGCAGAAGCCCTGACAACCGGTCTTCTTAACGCCGACTTCCTTCTCATCATGGTGGCCGCCGCAGGGAGAGAACACCAGCTCAACACCGGGGGTCTCCTTTACCAGCTTTTCAAAGATCGCATGGATCTTGTTGGAACCGGTTGCAATACAGCCGGTGCCGGAGCAAACCAGAATACGGCAATCATAATTCTGCAGATCCTGGACTGCCTTTTCCCGTGCCAGGGACAGTTCTTCGATAGTTTTCATCAGCCTTTACCTCTCAATTCTGCAATCAGAGCCCGAGCCTTGTCGGGGTTCATGGAGGGGTACACCTGCTCATTGACCATCATGGTGGGAGCCAAGCCGCAGGCACCCAGGCAGGAAACGGTCTCAACGGTGAACATCATATCATCGGTGGTGTGCTTCTTCTTGGAAAGACCCAGTTCCTTCCACAGTGCCTCCAGAACAGGAGTGGAGTGGCGAACGTGGCATGCAGTACCGTCACAGACTTTGATCACGTACTTGCCCTTAGCTTCGAAGGAGAAGTTTTCATAGAAGGTTGCTACGGAATATGCCTTAGCTTCGGTGATGCCGATGGCCTTTGCCACATAGCTCAGAAGCTCTGCAGGCAGATAACGGAACTTGGCCTGAATATCCTGCATAATAGGAATCAGGGACTTGGCCTCAGGATCATACTGTGCGATGATCTCGTCCGCTGCCTGGTAGTAAGATGCATCCAGCATAGGGGATTTTCCTCCTTATGTTTCAAAATAAACTGACATAGTATGTCATTTTTTACATACATATTATACCATTTCTTTATCCCCATATCAATATCGCATATTCACAGAAAGATTCTGCCCATTTTTGACATATTGTTAAAAAATAGAACCCGCCTGCCCGAAGGTAACATCGAGCAGGCGGGATTCTCCGGTTTATTCAGCAAAAGGGTCCAAAATTGTGGTCGAATCGATGCTGCACAGGAAGTGTGCCAGCAGGTTGACGGCATTTTCTACATCTTTAATTTGACATACTTCGCTGGGGGAATGCATGTAGCGCAGAGGCAGGCTCACCAGGGCAGTGACCACACCGTCGCCGGTAAAATGCATGGTATCGGCATCTGTGTAGGTCTTTCCCAGGAAGGATTCCACCTGATAGGGAATGTCATTTTCTCTGGCGCATTTTTTCAGCAGTTCGTTGACCTTGCGGTTGGCCATAGAGCCGTTGCAGATCACGGGGCCGCCGCCCAGCTTCACATCGCCGGACTCGGCAGGCTCGGTGCCGGGATAATCCTGGGCATAGGTCACATCCACAGCAATGGCAACCTGGGGCTTTACTTTGCTTGCCGCCCAGTAGGCGCCCCGACCGGTGGTCTCCTCACCTACGGTGGTGGCTGCGTAGACACCGATCTTGCAGCCCATCTCCTTGGCCTTCTTCATCGCTTCCAGCACAATAAAGGCGCCGCCCCGGTCATCAATGCCCCGGGCGCAGAGCAGGCCGTTCTGCAAAGGCAGATGGTAAGTATGCAGATGGACGGGATCGCCCTCTTCCACATATTTGCGGGCATCGGCAGCATCCTTGGCGCCGATGTCGATATAGAGGTCCTTGTCCTTGATATCCCCCTTGGTCATGGCATCATTCAGAATCACCACACCGGGGATCTTGGCCTCACCGTGGTGGATCATCACCTGGTGACCGGGATAGGCAGTGGGATGGATACCGCCGGCCTTGGCAACCTTCAGCAGGCCGTCGGCGCAAATATGGGTGACGATCAGACCAATCTCGTCGATATGGCCCGCAAGCAATACCTTAAAATCCGCCTGGGGATTCACTGCGCAGATCACGTTGCCGGTGTTGTCGGTACAGATCTCGTCTGCGTAGGGTTTCATTTCCTTGATGACCTTCTTCTGCAGGCCGATCTCATTGCCGGATACTGACATGGTGTCCAGCATTTCATATAAGAATTCTTGGTTCATGGGATGCTCCCTCCTTTTGAGGGTATTCTAGCATACCAGCTAAAGGTTTGCAAGAATATATAGGGGTATGGCTCGTCCGTGGGGTAGATGCTTCGTTTTCCGTATCGTTGTAGGAGATATATGCAACGGCTTCCATTTTCCCGCGTCATTGCGAGGGCATTTATGCCCGTGGCAATCCGCATCCCCTGATCCCCTTCCAATATACGGCGCATACCAAAGGGAGAACGGATTGCCACAACCAGTCTGCGGACTGGTTTCGCAATGACGTGGTGTGTTGACAGCTGCTACATTTTCACATCGGGTTGCGGCGGATATGGAAGTGCCTGCTGTGCGGGAGGGTCAAGACCCTCCCCTACGTTTTTTATGAAAGACGAGCCACTCGGCAATCAGGCACAAGGGTATAGCGGCGAATACATCTACAACGGAATGCTGCTTGACGAACACCACCGACATGCACACTCCCACGCAAAATACGGCAATCCCCGCTTTCAGCCAGGGGTTTGCCTGCCTTTCCCGCAGCCATGTGGATGCAATACCGATGGAGATCGCCACATGGAGGGACGGACACACACCCGTAGGGGTATCGATGCGGTAGAGAAAGGCCATCACATCCGCAAGTACATTCTCCCGGGGAAACACCTCCGGCCGCAGATCCTGGTAACTGGGATAGAGAATGTACACGACCATTGCGATAGCCTGGGTGATGATAATATAGGTCTGCAGTTTTCGGAAACTGTCAATACTGTATCTCAAAAACCAAACAAGAGAGAGAACGATCAACCCATACCAACCCACATAAAAGACCGCAAACCCCTCCAGAAAGGGAATCCGGTCATCTAAGGCTGCATGGATCAGATGGCAGCGCTCCAGAGGGATCAGATTCTCCGTGAGGGCATACAGCAGGAAAAATCCCACCCAGCCCCATAACAAATGCAGATGACGCCTTCCCATAAACATTCCTTTCTATGGTGATATGAATATCTGCATTTTATCACGTTCCTCTGCCGGAAAAAGGCGAATCCCGCCGCCGTCAAGAAGATAGAAAAACCGGCCTATGGATTTCCATAGACCGGTATTCTTTTAAGAAAGAGGGATCTTCTCCGCCAGCACCTGCACGCAGGTATCACCCAGCACATAGACCTCCACCGCTGCTTCCGCTGCAGTTAGCGCTGCCTTCTTTAAGTACAGAAGGAATCCGTTTTCGCCGGTATGGTAAGCCCGGTAGGCAGTTCCATTCACCCAAACCAGAATCTCAGAACCCGTATCCAGGCAGGAAGGATCCACCGTACCGCTGATACAGTAATAGTTCATATCGTTGAGGCAATCCGCAATTTCAGCGGTGGTAGCGGTAGCGCGAATGGAATAGACCCCGGGGAGTTCTCCTTCGGGCGCTGTGAGAATGGGAGGGGTTTCCAAATACTCAGCAAGATTGCGCTCCACCTTCTGAATCACAACGCAGTCCGGCCCATAGCTTTCCGCAAACCGCTCCAGGGCATGGGGCACACCCTTGGAATAATAGCTCATGGCAAATTCATTGGATAGGAAGGGGATCAGGGTATTGCCGAAGGAGTCACGGAACATCAGCATGCTCCCCTGCCCTGCCTTGTTTTCCGTAACGATGAAGCCGTCTTCCACGCTCTTTACATCATTGCGGTACACATAGTCTTGGGTAAGGCCGTAATCGTAGTTTTCCTCCAGCTCACCGTAGAAGCTGTAGAGCATCTTGTTCAGATCTCCGTTGTCGTTTTTCACGGCTTTGGGAGTGACGCCGGAATAGTCCTCATGGGGCAGCTCCAGGGCATCCATAATGCCGTTATAGGCAAGGCAGGCGCCCTTGTTGTTCCAATGGGAATCCCGCTTTAAGTAAAGCACTTCCTCCTGCTCCTCAAAGAGACGGAACAGATCCAGATAGCGAATGCCCTGCTGCTCCAGGTAAGGTGCCAGGGCAATGGCATTGTGCTGCGTGTTCACTTTATAATCCTTGTAGTAAGGCATATGCTCCCCATAAAGGGTATTCTTATTAGGGGCGATGGTCAGCAGGAAGTCCATATTCTTCTCTTCCGCATAGGCCTGCATAATGCCGAAATTATGGGCAAGGTTATAAAGCTGCCGCTCCGACATGGGGTTTACACCCAAATAGTCATCCAGGGTGGAAGCATAGTAAAGCCAGCCGTTGCTGCCGCTGATCACATTGCTCACATTGGACTCGCCAAAGAGGCCGGTCTGCACCTTGGCATCGGCATAGATCATCTGATTGCGAAGGGCCAAATGCTCGGTGATGTAGCTTTCCAGATCCGCCACAAAGTTTTTGTTCAGCTTTCCCTCCGTAATCAGCTGAGGGGCAGCTGCCATAGGCCGGTTCTCCGTGGTCCGGGTGGTGGGGAAAAAGAGCATACCCACCGAGGGGATCAGGCAGAGGGCCAGGCACAGAGTCACAAACAAAATAGATTTTCGTTTCATTGCGCCCACCTCCTCAGAACCGGAAATAGATAAAGGGATTGTAGCTGCCGCCGGCAAGCCGCAGCATACACCACACCAGCAGTACCACCGCCAAGGCAAAGCTGAGAATCTGCACCGCATTTTCGCAGCGGGTCAGTTCCTGCTTCTGCTCCAGCTGACGGACACGGCAGGCATACTTTTCCAGAGGGCCGCAGCCAAGGACGGCAGCAATCAGCATCGCCACAAAGAAGGGGGATACCGCCTGGATGGCAAAGGACATGGCACCGGCAGAGAAATCAAATCCCGCGAACATCTTCCCAATGAAGATACCGGCCTCCCCGATGGTATCGGCTCTAAAGACCACAAAGCCGATGGTCACCACCAGCAGCGCATAGATTCGCCGCAGAAGCTGGGGCAGTTTCCGGATCAGAGGCACATACTCCTCCAGCAGCAGGAAGAAGCCGTGGTAAAGACCCCAGACCACAAAGGTCCAGTTGGCACCGTGCCAAAGGCCGGTGAGGAAGAAGACAATGATACGGTTGAGAACCGTACGCAGTTTCCCCTTCCGGTTGCCGCCCAGGGGGATGTACACATAGTCCCGGAAGAAAGAAGATAGGGAGATATGCCATCTGCGCCAAAATTCCTGGATGGTGGTGGCAACATAAGGATGGTTGAAGTTCTCCTTAAAGTGGAAGCCGCACATCTTGCCAAGACCAATGGCCATATCGCTGTAGGCGCTGAAATCGTAGTAGATCTGCATCAGATAGGCAATGGCACCGATCCAGGCAGCCAGGATGTTGAGATTGGCTGCACCCTGGTTGAAGATATAGTCCGCCGCCGCGCCCATGGCATTGGCGATCAGCACCTTCTTGCCAAGACCCGCAATGAAGCGGCGCATACCGAAGGCCATTTCTCTTGCATCCACCGTCCGGTTGTCGATCTCCCAGGCCACATCCTTATAGCGGACGATGGGACCGGCGATCAGCTGGGGGAAGAAGGAAATATACAGCAGCAGTTTCCAGTAGCTCTTCTGCACCGCCACATCGCCCCGATACACATCGATCACATAGCTCAGCGCCTGGAAAGTGAAGAAGGAGATGCCGATGGGCAGGCTGATAGCCGGCACCGGAATGCTGAGGCCAAAGATACCGTTCAGGTTGTCGACCAAAAAGCCGGTGTACTTAAACACACCCAAAATCGCCAGGTTCACTGCAACCGCAGCCGTCATGATCCATTTGCTGGGGATTTTCTCCATCAGCAGCGCCAAAGCATAGTTCAGGAAGGCGCTCAGCAGCATCAGGAAGATGTAGACCGGCTCACCGTAGGCATAGAACAGCAAACTGGCAATCAGCAGCAGGCCGTTTCTTATTTTTCTGTTGGGAATCACCGTGTGCAGAATCAGCACAACGGGCATAAAGATACATACAAAAATGAAAGAACTAAATACCATAATCGTCAATAAAGGTAGGTGGGAACGCCGTTCACATGGATGAAGCTGCCTTCGGCAGGCTCTTGATAGCAGTTGTGGACATAGTAGCTGCCAAATTTAAATAGCTCCGGATCATAGACATACCAGGCTCCGTCCTGGAAAATAGCAGCCCAGCCGTGGGGAATCAGAGAGAAGGACGGGCCGGGGGTCCAGCCGTGGTAAACCGCAACCGGCAGGCCGGTGGCTTCCCGGAAAAGGAGGCCGGACAAGGAGGCATAGCGGTAGCAGTTGCCGCCCCAGTTATCCAGCATACTGTTGGCCATATCGTCCACCCAGCTTTCCTTCCACACCCAATCCTGCTTTACATGCTCATAGCTGCGGATATAGCCCATGTCATTTCTCAGCAGCCAGTTGTAGATGGTGTCGATCTTCTCCTGGTCGGTCATGGATTCGTCCACCAGCTCATTCAGCAGTTGGATGACCCGGTATTTGGTGGTGCATTTGCCGGTTTCGTCCAGCACATAGCCTTCCTTCACCTGATTGGTCAGAAGCTTGCCGTCATGGCCTGCATAGTAATAGCCATCGTCTACACAGAACCAGCCGTTCTTTACCAGAGCGCCGTCTTCGCCGTAGTAATAACGGCTGCCGTCCAGGGTCACAAAGGCATTGCGGACAGCACGGCCATCGGCACCAAAGCGGTAAGTACCATCCTCACCGGAGGTTTTGGCCTTGCCGTTTTCCTGGAAATAATAGGCATAAACTTCCTCTCCGAAGGGGATTTCCTTCAGTCCTCCGGTAAAGGCCTTTCCGTCAGATTCAAAGTAGTAATAGTCCGTAACGCCCCCTGCCGTAACGGTCTTATAGCCGGTGGTAAAAGCCTGACCGTTGGGAAGGAAATAGTAGTAATCAGTGCCGTTCTCACCGGGCATTTCCTTATAGCCCTCGGTGAAGGCTTTGCCGTCCTTGCCAAAGAGCATATACACAGTACGCTCGCCCATGGGCAGGGTCTGCACGGTGTCGGTGAGCGCCCGGCCGTCTTCGCCAAAGTAATAGTAATACTTTTCGCCGCCCATCATCACGGTCTTATAGCCGCCGGTGTAGGCCTGGCCGTTTGCCAGGAAGTAGAAAATATAGGATTTGCCGCCGATGGTCACTTCCTTGTAGCCGTCGGTAAAGGCAGTGCCGTCGGGGTTAAAATAGAAGTGGTATTCCTTGCCGTCTACGGTGAAGTTCCGATAGCCGTCGGTAAAGGCCTTGCCGTCTTCCTGGAAGAAGTAGTAGAAACGCTTGCCCTCCCGCTGGATGGCTTTATAGCCTTCCGTAAAGGTGGTGCCGTCTTCCTGGAAGAAATAATAGTCGGTCTTTCCCAGGTGGGTGATTTCCTGATAGCCGCCGGTGTAGAGGCTGCCGTCTTCGTTATAAAACAGGATCTCCCCATTTTGGGTTTTCAGGCCTCTGCCGCTTCTTTGGGTCAGTCCCCAAATAGCCATCACCACCGCAAGACACACCAGCACACCTGCAAGCAAAGAACGCCCCAGCCTGGATTCGCTTGTCTTGTCCATTTAGAAGTAAACCTCCTCCTGGGTGCCGTCGGAGTAAGTGATGACCTTCACACCGTGACCGGAATCGTCGCAGTCATTATATACTTCCACGCTGACCACGGTACGCTCCGTGGAGGCAGGCTTGGTTTCCGGCTCGGTGGGCTCCGGCTGGGTAGGCTCCTCAGGCTCCGTGGGTGCGGGCTGGGCAGTTGCCTGCATCACCTGAATGGTCAGATTGTCATCCAGGGTCAGTTCAGGAGAAAGGGTCAGCACATCGCCCTCATCCAGGGTGATTCTGGCCTGCTCCAGCAGCTGCTCAAGGGTTTTGCCTTCCGTATCCTCCAGGATGATCGTCTTTCCCTCTGCCAGGAAGGTCACAGTGCGGGATGCAGCTACTGCCGCTTCCGTTTCCTTGGCAGGTGCAGCTTCCGGCGCTGCGCAGCCGCAGAGCAGCATCGTCAGCACCATGGAACATACTTTTATCAATCCGTTTTTCATAGTTTTCTCTCCCAAAACCTGCGTAATTTTATTTCTTTCGATAAACTGCCGAACCGCATGAAAAACGGCGGCAAGACAGAAAAACTCGCCAGTATATCTTGTAAATAATAGCATATTTTGCCGAAGCGTGTCAAACAAAAATGCATACCGGCGGTATAAAAAACAGCAAAAAACCGGCCTGGGGAAATGCCCTCAGGCCGGTATGGGGATTTAAGAAAGGTCTTTTAAGCAGACCGTGAATTTGCAGCCGCCATCGGGGCAGTTTTCCGCCGCCACGGTGCCGTTTTCCAGCTGCAGAATCTTATGCACCAGCGCAAGACCCAGGCCGTTGCCCTCCTGCTTATGGGAGGAATCCGCCTGGTAAAAGCGGGTGAAAATATGCTTCATGGACTCCTCCGGAATGCCGGGGCCATTGTCCTTGATGACAAATACGATGCTGTCCGAAGCCTTCCGCAGGCTGATCTGCACCACGCCCTCCTGGGGACTGAACTTCACCGCGTTGCTCAGAAGATTGCTCCACACATGGTGCATCAGCAGTTCATTGCCGAAGTAGGTGATCTCTTCCATATCCACATCGAACTCGATATTCTTAACAGACCACATAGGCTCCAGGGACACAATAGCCTGGCGGATCTGCTCATCCAAAGAAAATCGGGTCTGGCCCGTGGGGATCTGCTGATTTTCCAGCTTGCTCAAAAGCAGGATGCTGCCGGTGAGCCGGGAAAGACGCTGGGTATTGAAAATGATTTTATCCACATAGGTCTGCTGCTGGGGTGTCAGGTTTTCGCAGTCCTGCAGCAGTGTGGAATAACCCTCGATGGCATTCAAGGGGGTCTTAAACTCATGGGACACATTGGACACAAAGTCCGTCTGCAAAATCTCCATGGAACCCAGTTCCTGGTTCATCAGATTGAAGCCCGCATAGATCTCCTGAATCTCCCGGGAATTGGATTTGGTATGCAGCCGAATGGAAAAGTCACCTTCCGCCACCTTGGCCATGGCAAGCCGCAGCCGTTTCACCGGCATAAAGAAAAGCCGGGACAGGAACATAGTAGACACAATGCCAACCAGCATACTCACCACCAGCAGATACATCAGCAGCGGAATATGCCAATGAGGCGGCAGAAGCTGATCCACAAACCGTCTGAGCCATACCGCCAACACCACACTGACCACGATCTCAGCGGCAACCAGCAGCACCATTCGGACACGGAGGCTGAAAACCCGCTGTATTCTGTCCTTTTTCACTGCCGCACCGCCTTATAACCCACGCCCCGGATGGTGACGATTTTAAAGTCGGGATTATCCCGGAAGCGGTCACGGAGGCGGCCGATATGGACATCCACCGTATGGGTATCGCTCTCGTTATCATAGCCCCAGATCTCGTCCATCAGCTGATGGCGGGTGAAGATCTTGCCGGGGTAGGAGATCATTTTGTAAAGCAGCATAAATTCCTTCTGGGGCAGGGTCTGGCTCTCCCCTTTCCAGGTCACCGTCAGAGAATCCAGCTCCATCACCGTGTTGCCGATGGTCTGCCGCCGGTCATGGATCATCTGGCTGCGCCGCAGCAGCGCACCCACCCGCAGCACCATCTCGTTCACATTGATGGGTTTGACCATATAGTCATCGCTGCCGGAGAGGAAGCCCTGGCGCATATCGTCGAAAGCGTCCCGGGCGGTGATCATCATCACCGGGGTCTGATTTCCCCGCTCCCGGAGCCGGCGGACAAATTCATAGCCGTCCATCAGGGGCATCATAATATCGGAAATCACCAAATCGAAGTATTCGTTTTCCATGGCGCTGAGGGCTTCTTTTCCGTTGGCAACGCCGACGACATCATAGCCGTTTTTCATCAGCACATGGGAAAACAGCTGGCACAGCTCCTGATCATCTTCTGCAATCAAAATTTTCAGCACAAAATCCCTCCTTCTGCGTTTTCTATACTATATCATAAATTCTGCCAATTTACATCAACAATTCGTGAATGGCGGCGGGGATGCCCCCGCAGGCAATTTCGTGACTGAATGGCCGTCTGTCAAATAAGACTTTTGGGTGTCACCCGATTCGGTCGCTAGTTCCCGCTCTGCGTATGGAAAATACTCGTTAGAACCTGTAGGGGCGATTATCAATCGCCCGTGCGGTGAAATCCTCCGTTTTCACATTGGGTTTCGGCGAAAAAATACAAGCTTCCAGGTCTGTCATCCTGAGTGAGCGCAGCGAATCGAAGGA
Source organism: Oscillospiraceae bacterium (assembly GCA_017381835.1). The sequence continues at coordinate 10,904 of JAFOBK010000184.1, forward strand.
TCTTGGCAGTATCGGTGGTGCGAAGATCCTTCGACTCCCGTTGGTCACTCAGGATGACATGTTTTAAAGATTATGCGTTTTCACATTGGGTTTCGGCGAATTCGGAAGTGCATGCTGTGCGGGAGGGTCAAGACCCTCCCCTACAGTCATGGAAATCAGTGCATTAGAACCCGTAGGGGCCGGCGCCCTCGACGGCCCGTTTATACAAGGCAAAGAATTACACTTTTTTCGGCGGGAGCAAGCCCCCGCCCTACAAGTACGAATATACTGCGTTAGAATCCCTGGGGCGCACAAAAAACCGACCTGCGAAAATCGGGGCAGGTCGGGTTTTTGATTAGTAGTACAATGTACGGATCACTTCTTCGCAATCCAGTGCGTTCATACCCCGCGCAATGGCGGGATGGTACAGCAGTTTCAGAATCAGTTCATCCACCGCCGTCAGCTCCTGGGGGATGGAGTAACCCTGCCAGATCAGGCTGTCTTCCCGAAGAATCGTATCCTGTACCGGGCCAAGACCGTTGTAGATCTCCTCCATTATCACGGAATTGCGCACTTCCTGCGCCAAATCTGTGCGGATGCAGATCACTTCTTGATAAATGGCATTATCGCCGTCATACCAAAATGTCACCGCGCCGTCCAGGCCCACAAAATCCTGACCCATAATGTTCACAAGGCCCTGCGCATCGGTAAAATGGATATTCAGATTGGCTTCGTCGGAATCCTGGGTTTCGGAAATGCCGGGAAAACCTTCCAGGGTGTTCAGCCACTGTGTAAACCGCGTCAGAGTCGCCCAATCCTCTTCGGTGTAGTCACCGTGAACCATAAACGCAATGGGTTCATCCCATTTCTGCACCAAAGTAGCATCCCCGCCATCGGAAAATTCCGTATCCAGGCTGACTTCATTGAACCAGCGGATCACATCTTCCACGGGAACATTTTCAAGATAAAGAGGAGAATGCTCCGGAATTGTTTCCGCTGGCTCGGTCACTTCCGGCTCTGTTGGTGCGGGTTCTGTAGGTGCGGGTTCTGTCACTTCCGGCTCCGTGGGAGCAGGCTCTGTTTCTTCCGGCTGGGTTGTTGCCGGTTCTGTGGGCGCTTCCGTTACGGAGGGTTCCGGCAGAATCTCCGGCTTTCTGCCGCAGCCCCAAAGGGACAGCAGCAGCGCCAGGCACAGCAACATGCAAAGAAATCTTTTCATCGTTTATACTCCAAACAGCTCCAGCAGCACCTTCACTGCCAGCAGCGCCAGCACTACAAAAATCACGGGACGGACGACCTTGGCGCCGTTCTTGATGGTGAGACCTGCGCCGATATAATGACCGGCAATGGAGAACACCGCGGCAATCAGGCCTACAGGAATCAGCACTTTGCCTGCCATGAGAGAAGTAGCCAAAGCGCCAATATTGGAAGAGAAATTGACCACCTTCACATTACCGGAGGCGGTGCGCAGATCCATCTTGGCAAAGTTGCAGAAGATCAGCAGCAAAAAGGTGCCGGTGCCGGGGCCATAGAAACCGTCATAGCCACCGATCACAAAGGAGGCGCTCCAAACGATCGCCCGCTGGAGCCAGGGGTTGATCTTCCCTTTTTCCTCGGGGAATTTCTTCTGCTTCAGCATCACAAACGCCACCACCGGCAGTACGATCAACAGCAGATATTTTAAGTAGCGCTCATCCAGGGCGATCTGCAGCTTGGTGCCCAAATGGGCGCCATAGAGCGCAAAGGCCACGGAAGGAATCGCCAGCGCCCAATCCACGAAGCCGTTTTTTAAGTACCGGAAGGTGGATGCGGCGGTGCCGATACCGGAGGAGAGCTTATTGGTGCCCAGGGCAAAGTGGGTGGGCAGGCCTGCCAGCAAATACACCGGCACGGAGATAATGCCGCCGCCACCGCCGATGGCATCTACAAAGGATGCGCAGAAAACGCCGCATCCGATCAGCAGTACGACCCAAATGGGATATCCGGAAATCATAGGTTTTCCTCCCTAACATTAAAGTTTCAGTCTGCCGGAGTCGATCAGTTCCTGGCGGAATTCCTCCGGGTGCTTACGGTAATAATCCTGGTGTTCTTCCTCGGCTGTGTAGAAGGCCGTAAAAGGCTCCAGGCTGATATAGACTTTCTGGCCGGATGCTTTTTCCAGCGCTGTGATGGCATCCGCCGCCAGCTGCCGCTCCTGCTCCGTTTCATAGTAAACGGCCAGGGTATAGGAATGGCCCCGGTCAATAAACTGTCCGCCCTCATCAAAGGGATCCACACCGGAAAGGAAAATATCCAGCAGCTGGGCATAGGAGACCAGGTCTTCATCATAAGCAATGCGGATAGTCTCACGGTGGTCGGTTCGCTGATATTTTACATCCTCATAAGAGGGGTTTTCTTCCATGCCGCCGGAATAGCCGCTGGTGACAGAGTCTACTCCCTCCATCTCCTGAAAGGTAGGGGTAATGCACCAGAAGCAGCCGCCGGCAAAATATGCTGTTTTCATCTTCTCACCGCCTTTTTTCTTATTCTAACAGACAGTTTCAGCAGATACAAGGTGTAATTTTACCATTTATTCCCCTCCCATTTGTTATAATTCACAAATTATATATATTTTAATTATACATAATTCACAATTGATTGGCAAAATATGGTCTATCGATCGCGGGCAAAGCGCGCTGCACCGCAAGGTCGATTGACAGGCTAATAGAAAACACGCCACAACAAACCGAAAAGGAGATGTGCAAATGAAGAAGCTGCTGAAGGCTGTCGGCATGGCCATCGCTGAAGGCTGTGCCGCATATGCTGAAACTTTTAATTACATTCGATAATTAGAAAAAGCCCCCGGTCCAATGGATCGGGGGTCTTGTTATTCAGTCTTTCAGAAGCTTGATCATTTTGCCAAGATACAGCAGATAGACGATCCGCAGGGCAACACCTGCAAGGCCGGTAATCAGAACCACAATCCCCACAGTTGCAACTTCAGCAAAGCCGATCATCACGCTGAGCACAGCGATAATGCTGCTGCCTAAACCCACAACCACGCCCACTACAATCTGCCACACAAAGAGGCTGCGCCATCTTTTCGCCAGCTTTCCATCCAACTCCCGGATCACCTCCCCATGGGAGTAGCACTCCTGATAAGAGGCAATCAGCGTGCAGACAGAAGCGGCAAAGGTGAAAACCGAGCCAAGCAGCGAAGTTCCGGTGGCCGCACCGCTGTTAATAATGACCACAGCATTCAGGATCATCAGAATCAAGCTGATGCACTGAAATACCGCGCTTTTCCGGTAGCGTCCGCAGGCCGGCCTCAGCCGGTACAGCACTGAAAACACAGCAATGGTCACAAAATAACCGATCCAGGTTGTTACATTTCCCAGGGGAATGATCAGGGACAGAACGGAAATGGCCATGCTGGTGCACTGGACATACAGCAGGATCGGCAGCCACTTCTGCAAAACTGCCTTATTGGGAACCGGCTCATACTGCAGGATTTCGAGTTCGTTATTTTCGTCCATATCTTTTCCTCCTTTATTCTTACTGCAAAACTTTCAGCACATAAGCTGCCATGGTCTTGGTAAACTCCACCAGCTTATGGCACTCCACATACTCGTTGGGTTGGTGCGCGCCGCCTTCCTGCTCAAAATGACGGCCGGGGCCGACGCTGAAGGCATTCTTCGTGCCGTATTTGGCGATCACAGACTGGTCACCCAGTCCGCCGCCGCAGACCAAAGGCCGGGGAGATCCCGCCAGTTCCGCTGCCGCAACATAGTCCAGGATATTTTGGCAATCCGGCTCGCAGAACACATAATGGAAGAAGCGGGTGGTGGGATAGAAACCGTCGCTGACCATACCAAGGGGTGCCAGGCGCTCCTGTAAGATCGCATCCAGCCGGTCAAATTCCGGATAAAGCGCCTCCTTTGTCTTATCTGTGTAGAATACAAAGTGGATCTCACCAATGGCCAGATCCTGACCGTTTTCACCAGCCTTCACGCCGATATAGCGCATGGAAGTTTCGGGAATCACCGTACCGGCATAGAAGCGATTGGCTTCCAGCTCCTGCCTGCGGTTTTGGGCGAAGATATCCAGCACATCCATGACCACGGGGAAGGCCCGGGCAACGGTGTAGGAGCTGTCCACCGGGTCTTTGGCATGGAAGCGGTACTTCATCTCACCGCCGCCGGTGGCACAATGCACCACCACATCGGCGGAGGCATCCAAATTGGCAACACGCTCGCAGGGATCCCGCAGAACCGCCGCCAAAGCGCCGTGGGAGCCGCCATACTCTTCATCGCAATAAGCATTCAGCAGAAGATTGGCCTTAGGGGCAAAGCCCAGCTCCTTCAAAATTTTGGTAAGGAACAGCATCACAGCGATGCCGGACTTATCGTCACCGCTGCCGCGGCCATAGATACGACCGTCCCGGATTTCGCCGGAGGTGGGAGAAAACTTCCAGTTGGCAGGATCGCCGAACTGAACCGTATCGGAGTGGGCCATCAGCATCAGGGCATTGGTATTCTCCGCGCCCTGCCACTTAGCGGTCACATTGTAGCGGTTTTCCAGGCCGTGATTGGGCATGTAGTCCGGATGATTTTCAAAGCCTTCCAGCTCCATGGGAGAATACATGGCGCTCTCCAAGCCCAAATCCTCGCAGTACTTATGGATGTACTCGCAGATCTCCTTTTCCTTGCCGTAAGAAGAGAAATTCTGAGAATCGATCTTCACCAGGCTGCTGAGCAGCTGAAACAGCTCCTCTTTTTCTTCCTCAATTTTCCGAAATACCTTTTGGATATCCATGACAGCACCTCCGTTTTTCTTTCATTATACCATGGCCACTCTAAAAAACAATTGCGTTTTTATACCCAGTTGCTATAATTGAAGAAAAAAGAGAAAGCAAGGCGACGAACATGGCCGGTATTCCCTTCGCCCGTAAAAAGAGTGCTGCGGACATGACCCGGGGCAGTATTGCCCTGCATTTGATTTCTTTTGCCTTTCCGCTGCTATTGGGCAATATTTTCCAGCAGCTGTATAATACCGTGGACACCTGGGTTGTGGGCAATTTTGCCAGCAACGAGGCATTCTCGGCGGTTGGCTCTGTTGGCCCCATCATCAATGTGCTGATCGGCCTGTTTATGGGTCTTTCCACCGGTGCCGGTGCGGTGATCTCCCAGTTCTACGGTGCCCGGCATTTGGATCGGGTGCGGGACACCGTCCACACCGCCATCCTGATGACCGCTATCTTGAGTGTTGTCTTTACCTTGGTGGGCCTGCTGTTCACCCCCGCGATGCTCCGGCTGATGAAAATGCCCGCCAATGTCATGCCCGAGGCTATCACCTACCTGCGGATCTACTTTGCCGGTGTCACCGGTCTTCTTTTCTATAATATGGGTTCAGCCATTCTCCGGGCTGTGGGCGACTCCACGCGGCCTTTCTACTTCCTGGTGGTGGCAGCGCTATTAAACTCGGCGCTGGATCTTCTCTTCGTGGTAAAGCTCCGGATGGGTGTTGCCGGTGTTGCCTGGGCAACCATCATCGCCCAGGGTGTTTCCGCTTCGCTGGTGGTGCGCTCTCTGCTGCGTTCTCAGGATGCCATCCGGCTGGAACTTCGCCGTTTGAAATTCCATTGGGATGTGCTGAAAAAGATCTTTAAAGTAGGCATCCCCGCTGCCCTGCAGCTGGCGGTGACCTCCTTCTCCAATGTGTTCGTCCAGTCCTATATCAATTACTTCGGCGACAATTTCATGTCCGGCTGGACCGCCTTCTCCAAAATCAATCAGATCGTGATCCTGCCCATGCAGTCCCTCTCCCTGGCCATCACCACCTTTGTGGGTCAGAATTTAGGTGCCGGTCTGGGCGGACGTGCCAAAAAAAGTGTGGGCGTTGCCTTCTGTCTTTCAGCCGGTACCGCCGCGGTTCTCATGGTGCCCATGATGTTCTTTGCGCCCCATCTGGTGGCCTTCTTTAACCCCAAGCCGGAAGTGATCCGGTTCGGCACTCAGCTGCTGCGGATCATCTCCCCCTTCTACCTTGTGTACTGTGTCCATGATACCTTGGGCGGCGCCCTGAGAGGTGCCGGCAACGGCAAGGTGCCCATGATCTGCACCCTGGTCTGCCTGGTGGGTTTCCGGCAGTTATATCTGTATGTGATGGCTCATTTCATCTGCAACGATGTGATCCCCATTGCCATGAGCTTCCCCGCCGGCTGGCTGCTGTCCAGCACGCTGGTTCTCATTTATTTCAGCCGCACGAAAATGACTGACACAAGACTTGTGGATGCATAAAAACAAAAAGGCCCCCTTGCGTAAAGGGGGCTGTCAGCCGAACAGGCTGACTGGGGGATTGTTATAGTAAAAGTGAAACAACCCCTCCGTCAAAAATCAAAGATTTTTGCCACCTCCCCTTGCACAGGGGAGGCTTTTTTGTTGACGATACTGTGTTCGCTTCTTATTTACGCTTGCAAAGTCTGCACAGACTTAAGATACCATAGCCGATGGCGCAGCCTAAGGTATTGAGGATCAGATCGTCCACATCGGAAGCCCGCACCGCAAAGGGCAGCTGAATGATCTCAATGATAAGGCTCACAAGAAAGCCCGTCAGAACGGTCTTAGAGAAGCTGTTTCGCTTTTTGTAAATCAGCGGGGTCATAATGCCCGTGGGAATAAACATAGCCGTATTTCCAATGAGATTCAGCAGAAGATCCCGTTTGGAATCATAGTCCAGCAGATTTACAAAGGGAATGAGATTCATCCGAAAGGGCCAGGCGGTAGCAATGTCAAAAATCAGCGGCTGCACCTGCCCATTCAGCTTCTCAAAGGGATGGAAGGTCATCCTATGGATCACCAGAAGGTTAACGAGAAACAGAAGCTGAATGGCTTCCCGCTTCCAGCAAAAGCTTTTTGTTTTTCGCCAGGCAATCAGCCGGAAGCAAATCCAGCCGATCACAACCAGCACAGACCCTGCGGCAAAAGGAATTAGGACCATATTCTCTCCTTTTACAGGATGCCCTGCTCTTGTAAGTAATTTCGGAATCTTAGCGGGGTGGTGAACTGATAGCTGACGATGCCCAGTTCCCGTGCCGCCTCCACATTGTGAAGATTATCGTCAATAAAGAGGGTTTCCTCTGCTTTGATGCCGAATGTTTCCAGGGTATAGCGGAAGATCGCCGGATCCGGCTTCAGCATGTGGATCTCATAGGAGATCACCATGCCGTCCATCTTGCTCAGCACCGGGGTGCGCTCCGGCATCAGCCGGAAGCCTTCGGAGAAGTTAGACAGCAGATAGCAGGGGTAGCCCTTTTCCTTGATCTCCCCTACCAGTTCTTCCATACCTGCCATAGGGGGAAGGGCTTCCAGCCAGCGGCTGACAAAGGTCTCCGTGGCCTCACGATACTGAGAGGGCATATACTCCAGCAGCGCTTCCCGCACCTGGGCGGTATTCAGATCGCCTCTGTCATAGCGCAGCCAGGGGGAATCGGCGCTCCAGAGAAGGCGGATAAAAACCTCTGCCACCGTCTTGCTTCCGGTGATCTCTTCCACCAGCTGCCGGAAATTCAGCTCCACCAATACGGCGCCGCAGTCAAAAAGAAATTGTTTGATCATGGGGCAGTCCCCTTTCTGTGTTTTGGTATATTGTAGCATAAAAAGGTGGAAAAAGATACTGTTCCTTTGGTTTGCATAAAAATAACAAGCACAACTTTTCTGTGCTTGTTATTTTCATATTATTTTTACTTTAGATATCACGCAATAAACGATACCATTATTCTTCAATATATTTATACTTAAACGTGTTTTCAAAACTCCATTCAACGCCAAACCGCTCAAGATATTTCGGATAGTATTCCTGTTTATCGGGATTGTTGCCCACTGATATATCACTGCCTAAGCTGGTATAATTATATATGACGGTAAGATCCTCATAAGAATATGTGATAGATTGATAATTCATATCAATATACTTATAATCTTCATCACCACCAAATTCAATAACAGCAGCCCAATACCCATCTCTGCTTGAAAGCCTAACCCATTGATTTTCAACTATATCTGTATATTTTGAATTATATGGATTTTGGTAAGTAATGACCCCATTTTCAGAAAAATCACTTTGAGCAGCCATCAAATATTCATCCATTGTTTTCTCGTCTTCAAACCGCACCTCAAGATAGATATCCCTTTGCCCAATATCCGCATACTGATAAAAATATGAGAAATCCACAACTGTCATATCTTCCGTGATGGCTTCCGGAAAAAAAGCAACTTGGTGTTCCCCATCATATTTACCATAATTGGCAATATCTTCCGTATAGGAACATCCATTTGAAATTCCAATCCCCAATACAATGAAATAGGAAAAAGAACCCAATAGCGTAATTGGTATGCTAAGGATAAGTAAAACGCTACATATGATAGAAACAACCTTTTTACCCTTAAACATCAGTACAATGATCGTTATTAGAATACTCAGCAAAAGAATAATGATTGCCGTATATACATGAAACTCTTTCAATGCCGATTTCGTATAGTATAAATAATGCAGAGCATCTCCATAATATAGAAAGCCCCAAAAAGCTAGACCCAAAAAGGAAAACGCACTTAATACAGTTACTACAATCTTACCGTTCTTTTTCATATCATCTCACCTTCTATTTACGCATTATTTTGAGATTTACTTTATCGACGTGTAAATAGATGTACTTCTTGCAGGGAAAAGATTCCTTCAAAACCGTACTTACAGATCGATCCACGCTCCGTGGGCGGGGTTAATGAAAATGCCGTCAGGAACAAGACGCAGGAAGGCTTCCTTGAAGGCCTCGATTGTTTCGGGAGGGCTGACAGCAGGAAAATCCATATGGTGAGGGATCAGCACCTTGCAGCCAATGGCAGCAGCAAACTCCGCTTTCTTTTGGATGCCCGCAGGATCGGAAGAGCGCTGGATGATGGCAATATCCGGCTGCAGCGCCTTGCAGAGATTGGTCTGCTCGGGTGTGGGGTCATTGCCCCACAGCAGGATCTTGGTGCCGTTTGGCAGGGTAAAGAAGAAATTCCGGTACTCCATGCTTCCCAGACCCTGCATGGCATTGATCACCGGATCCTCAGCGCAGATGCGGTATTTTCCTAAGGATTCCACCAGCTCATGGTAGCCCTTCTTCTGGTCGGTATGGCGGCCGTAGAGAGCGCGGATCTTAATCGTGTCAAAGTCCAGCTCCATATTGGGATACATGGGATAGGTGCGGGAGGGGTTATAGCCCAGCCAGTTCACCATGGGCATTGCCGTCTGATCGCCGCACAGCAGCAGCGGATGGAACTTTTCCAGCAGCGGCGGAATGTCCGTGATATGGTCAAAATGGGGATGGGACAGGCAGATAATGTCGCAGTTTTCGATGGCCTCCCAGTTCAAGTCCGTGCTTTCGCAATCGGTGACGAAGGGATCGGTCACCACATTGACACCCTCAGCGCGGATCTCAAAGCAGGTCACCGCCAGCCATTTAATAGAAACTCCAAAATGCGTACCCATATTGCATCCTCCTTGTTATTTATGATTATTTTGATTATAGCGTGATTATTGCAGAAAGGCAATATGGGGATGCGTGTTTCTCATTCGGCACTTCCAACTTTCCTCGTCATTGGGAGGAGCAAAGCGACGTGGCAATCCGTTCCCCCTTTTGCCGAACTTTGTTCGGCGTGGGGGATGGTGGATTCTCGCCGCACTTCCGTTCTTCTTCGTCATTGCGAGGAGCAAAGTGACGTGGCAATCCACCATTACCAAAACAAAAACACCAGCATAAAGCTGGTGTTTTTTGCAGTATTGCGCTAACATAGATATATGCACAGCTATGAAACCACCACATAACATTCATCCACCATCTGAACAGTAGAATCATTACAGGTTTGCTTGATTAGCTGATAGGTGACGGAATTCATCTGACCATATTGGATCGGGATATTCCACTCCTGAAAAATAGCATCCAGATGAACCACACCCCTATTGCCAAACTCCATGAGATTCATTCGTGTACCGTCTTGCAGGTAAATATGGTAGTCAAAATCGAATTCAGACTGTGCCTTGTTGCTGGAAAACGAGGTCTGCCCGGAAACGATGGTGTCATAGGGAATGATCTCTTCTTCTATTGACAAAAACTTGTGTGTTACGATTTTTTCATCGTCCGCATAGCTATAGGCATTGATACTGATGGCCATAACTGGCAGGCACAAAATGCAAACGATCAGCATATAAAGCGTTAGCTTTGCCCAGCTGTCGCTTCGCCTAGGATCGTTGAGCATGTATAGACTGTTAGCAATACAGATAGATGCTTTGGAATGAAAGGAAATCCAACCCTCAAAAATAATCACAAAAAACATGCAAGCAATTGCGCCGATATAAAGCTGGGAAGATTGCAAGTAAACAACATCGACGGGAAGAAAATAATGTTTCTGTATTAGCACACCCAACTGATAATAGAGGAAAACGAATGCAAACAAAGATCCTATGCCAAGAATTAGGCTTGCACGATAGTGCTTTCCGTGACGAATATTTCCACTTTCATACCAGACTGAGTTTCGATATCTCTCATGGCCGGGGATCACATCGTATTTCTTTGTGTTTTTGGCAATATCCCTGGCTTTCAAAATAAGCGCAACAATCACGCACACATACAGAACAAAGCACAATGAGAAAAAGAGGATGCTTTTCATATGCCATACCTCCTGTAGGTAAAGGATGTCTTTACATTACTTTATCAAAAGTCTCTATGCTTTTCAAGAAATATTGAATAGGTGAAGAAGATGATGGGATCAATCCATTTTTCGTATCTCCACGTCATTGCGAGGGTATTTATGCCCGTGGCAATCCGTCACCCCCATTTGATCAAGCGATCCTTGGAGTGAAGGCTACAAGCTACGCTGTTCCGTACTTCCTCGTCATTGCAAGGAGCAAAGCGACGTGGCAATCTCCCCGTTACCAAGCTTTGCTTGGTGTGGGGGATGGTGGATTCGAATTGCATTTTCTTTTGCATTGGCAAAAGAAAATATTTGTATTGCCGCCGTCCAGCCGGCGGCAAGCAACATGCCACCGGCATGTTGCATTTACATGGGTTCGAATCCACATCCCCGGCAAAAAGAAAAACACCATCCGAAAGGATGGTGTTTTCTTTTTGGTGGGGGATGGTGGATTCGAACCACCGAAGGCATAGCCAGCAGATTTACAGTCTGTCCCCTTTGGCCACTCGGGAAATCCCCCATATTCAATTCCGTTCCTGGAGCCGGTAGACGGACTCGAACCCCCGACCTACTGATTACAAATCAGTTGCTCTACCAACTGAGCTATACCGGCGGCTCAAACGGAACACGCTTATTATAGCACGAAGAATCAATTTGTCAAGCACTTTTTTAGGAAATTTTAAAAAATATATTTACCGGTTAATCTGTAACCTGAATCGGGCAAAATCCCTCTATATAAGTGAAGGGGAAATTGACATTTGCTCCCCTATTTACTACACTAGAAATAGAACAAGGGAAAGGAGCTTGCCTATGAAAAAAATCATTTGCATCCTGCTGGCGGTTATCCTGCTTTGCGGCTGCACGCCGGATCCATCCGCTCCCGAGGATGTGATCGACACAGAGTATTTCACCCTTCCCCTGCTCAGCGGCATCCATTACAACATACTCCCCGACGGTGAGCGCTATGCCATTGAACTCTATGAACTGCAGGATTACGAAACCAACGGGATGGGAAAACTCTGCACCATCAAGCTCTATAAAGAGTGCGAGGACTATACCGTCCCCGGCCATATGTTTTACGGCGCCCTGGTGACGAAAAAAGGCGACTTTCAGGTGGTTGTCCTCTACCCCACCGAAGTTACCTACACGCCAGCCAATGCCAATCAGCACCAGGAACTTCTCAAAGCAATCAACAATATGATGCTCTATGATCTGGAACCGAAGAAGGGCGTTCAATGGCTGCGGCCTCAGCTGGAGAGCGCTCCCATCTCTGATGTTGCGATGGAAACCCAGTATTACACTGTGAACATGCCGGAGGCATGGGTTGGCAAATGTGTAGATTATATTGAGGAATTTGAGGACGGCACAAGCATTGTCAGCTTCTATGAAAAAGAATGCTTTATGACCTGCTACGGCGGCAAGATCTGCAGCATCCAGCTGCTTCCCGAGGAGATGGACTGGAGTTCCGTTGAGGATGCCAGCCTGTTTGGCGGTTTAAGGACACCGGACGGTTTCTTTATCATCGTCGGTATTTTCCCGGAAGAGCAGCAATACAGCAAAGAAACAAAAGAAACCTACGAAGCTCTGCGGGCGCTGACTGCGGATTTATTTGGAACAATCACCGCCAAGGAAGGCTGTGAATTGATCCGTGCAGGATTCTAACTTTCGGGAGGGTCAAGACCCTCCCCTACAAGAGCATAGCAACAACGGCGTATCGAGCTTCCGATACGCCGTTTAGTTTATTTCGATGGTCTCCCCGATGGCGGGAATATACAGATGCACGGGGCAAGATGCACCCGTAACGGCCTCCACCTGGGGCCAAAGCCGGGCAGGATCGTTTTCCCTAAGGGGCATATGCACCAGCACCACATGCTCCGCAAGCTCGCAGGTCATACGCCAGGCAGAATCGGACAATGCGTAAGCGAAGGGCGCGATCAGCACATGGCATTTCCGGTCGATTCCGTGCCACTGGCTGGGCACAGCATCACCCAAGAACCACACGGACTTGCTGCCGTTGATGGCGTAGCTCACATGGGGAACATGAAAATACTCTTTGCCGATATGGCGGCTTTTGATAGGCAGAATACTGACGAATCCATGGGCGATGCCCCGTGAAGTAGTCCCACAAGGCAGATGCTCCGGCCCGAGAACGGGCCGGAGTGTCTGTTTGTGATAGTATTCAGCCGATAGAGCATCGAAGTGATCCGGATGCTCATGGGTAAAAGCCAGCATATCCGGCGGGTTGGTCATCAGACTTTCCCGAATATGGGCAGGGGTTGCAAGGTAGGGGCCATGGCCGGTGCAGAAACCATCCAGAAGGATCTTCACACCGTCAAGCTCTAAGAGCACGCCTGCATTGGATACACGGCTTATGCGCATAATCTAAGATTAGACGCCCTCTCTTGCACGGCGCAGGATCTCAGCCTCGGTAGCACCGGTGGTGGAGACATGGCCAGCCAGAGGAACCAGCTTATCGTTGATAGCATCGATGATCCAGGAAGCCTGGGGGAAGAAGAACTCGTCGAACTCGAAGGGAGGAGTGATCCAGTTCTTAGCACCGATAACAACGGGAGGTGCATCCAGGTAGTCGAAGCACAGCTCGGTGATGTTACGAGCAACGTCGTTCATGAAGCAGCCACGAGCGCATGCATCGGAAACCAGAACAACGCGGCCGGTCTTCT
>JAFOBK010000185.1 GCA_017381835.1 Oscillospiraceae bacterium
CACACATTTTTTGATTTGGATAGGAGTGATCAATATGGCGGAGAAATCGTATTTTCGTTCGCAACTGGATAGCGCCATCCAGGAGACTGAGAAGCTTTTAAAGGCGCTTCACGGCATTGTTGAGAGCCGGGATCTGGAAACTGCCCTGGAACTGTCCGTTACTGCAGCAAAGATCTCAGAAGGGGTTGCATTGAAGACTAGAGCTCTACCTGCTCATACTTGTCATCCACGGGCAGAAAGAGCGGCCCAGGAGGCAATCTCTGAGTCCGTCCCGGTAGAGATCAGACTCACAGCAGAAGGCTGGTTTTATCTTCGCATGCCCATCTTGTTGCCCAGGAAAGAGAAGTCTCCCCGCAGCTATTTGCGTGGTTTCCTGTACCCGGCCTTGGCTTCATTTGCCCGGGAAAGACTACCCATCCGTTACCGGGACTGTGTGATGATCTTCCGGCACACCTATGATCGCAACCGTCCGGAACGGGAATACCGGGACCATGACAACATCGAACTCAACACTGTGGTGGATGCCGTGGCTATGTTCTTTTTGGTGGATGATACACCCTTTGAATGCCGGCATTATTACTGCAGCGTAGTCGGCAATGAAGAGTCCACAGAGGTGTTTATCGTTCCGAGAAATGCGTTTGGAGCATGGCTTTCACAGGAGAAAAACATACGGAAATCAAATAAGGTCAAAATGCAGGAAACGGCCGAAAAAGGATCGTAAAAAAGCGCATTTTTACGTATGTTGCTCTGACGTATAAACAGAAAAACAAAAAACCATTGTGCCGCAACGGTTTTTTAACACCCCTTCAGCACTGGATTTAGGCCAGGAGGCGAGTCTCAGTGCCTGAATACAAACGATTACTATGGAGGTAGAAATATGATCACGATTAGACCGGGCAGTCATGTCCTCACCCTGCTTTCAATACTGCCCTTCGTGGGGGAATACCCAATGTCCGCACTGAGACTCTTAGGCTCCGTCCGGTCCTATAAAGACCTGATCCACAAGCTCACTCAAGTACAGGAGTTTCGCTTTCCGGATCGAGATGAGCGCTTTACCTGCCGCCTTCTGAATGTGTGTGGGAGGGGCAATCGGAAGACCGTCCGTTTCCATAAGAGTGCTCTACCCATGCTTAAGTGGTGGGATGAGGATATGTACAAGCTATATATGGACGAATACGATAACCACAACTTCTCCGGGAATGCCCGTCATATAAACAGAAACCACTTACTGGCCGAAACGGCAGTAATGTGCTTAAGGGCAGGTGTTGAGGCAAATCCTCTGGATACACCAGATATGCTGGAGGACGATATAAAAATGCTTCGATGCGCCAATCCATTTTTCTATTTTGCCAGAGAGGTAAAACGGGCATATAAGGAAGAAATGAATAAAATCCGCTATACCCGTCTTGCCGGTGTTCTTACGCTTCAAGATGGAGTTTATACGGTCTACAATCTTCGGAATGAAGTCCCAAACTGGATGGGAGAGGGTGAGAGTAAGGTGCTGTGGCATATGGAGTCTATGTTCTACCCTATCCGGGAGGAAGAACATCCCTATCACAGATCAGCCTTGATGTTTGGAGAAAACTACGATGTGGCATTAAGTTTGATGCAGACTATTCGAGAAACTAAAAAACTGGACTATGGTCTGTTTCGGTCCTTCTTTCGAATCCGTTACATTCCTATGAATGATTTCGGGGTTCGGTTTCTGCGATTGGTGACCTCCGATAATTGGCGTGAGAACCTGCTGCTTTCCTTGTTCGAGCCGAAACAGTGCACCACATCGTGGGGCGGGCTATCGTTCAATGTGTTTGTGGATGGGATAGACACATATTGCTTTTTGGATGGAGATATCCGGAATCTGTTTAATTTTCGCGATACGATCTTAATGCGAAATGAGGGCTTACTTCCAAGAGACACTATTCGTGGGCACAAGGTCATTTGCTATCCTGAGCAATTGGCATTTGTGCAGGAATTTTTTGGTGACTTGGTGGAATATGCCACTGTCACAATGGACGCGGTGGAAAGCGCGCTGGAGCTTGATAGGCCCAGCCTAATCGACTAAAGAAAGGAAGAAATATTATGCGTAAATTTTTAATCGTTGCATTGATTCTGGGTTTCGTGTTAAGTGGATGTACCACCATGGATCCGGATCATGATACGACGAACACCCTTGATTCTCATCTAAGCGAGCCCTCTGAAGACTGGTCCTCCCAGACTGATCCTACCGATGACCTGGAAGGTATCGCATCGGGCCCAGTGACATTAGATCCGACATTGCCTATATCCACTGTGCCAGACTCACCTGAAAATTGCACAGAAGGGACCGAGCCGGCTGGATATGTAGACGAGACTGATTCTACGGAAACCCAATCACCCCAGCAGGCAACTGAAACTCCAACCACTCCCACAGAGCCAACCGAGGAAATAAAGCCGACACAGACCTCACCTCCGGAGACAACACCAACACAGCCTGCTGAGCCGGAGATGGAAGAAACGGATCAACCCAAAGAAATAGTGGATGCTTCCCAAATTGCTGCTGAGGCAAATTCCTATGCGGTTTCTCTTGGATTTGTTGTGGACAATAGTTTGAACAAAAGCAATTCCGGATACTATTGCCCGGATTACAGACCCATCTCGACCAATGAAATCGGCACTGCTGCAGCAAAGGATTTGGTATCTGCAACCAAGAATCAATTGAACAGTCGGTTCTCTGAGAGTTATTCACCAACCTTGATTGAAAGTATCTTTGGTTTGGTTCGAGTAAATTGTGCGGTTGAATACAGTCATACAGATGATATGGGAGACTGGTACTACATTTATGTTTTTTATGGGTAAGAGCGAGAGATTAAAAGATGATTTCGGCCTACTTGATATCCTTTCGGAATTTTGCTATACTATAGGCAAACAAAGCAAAGG
>JAFOBK010000186.1 GCA_017381835.1 Oscillospiraceae bacterium
CTCACCGGTACCAACGGCATGCGCAGCCGCACCATTTCTCTCAATGGCAAGGAGCTGCTCCCGGACGAAAATGACGAACTTCCCGATCTGAGCGGTGTAACCGTCACCGGTCAGGTGAAGGTCGCGCCCGGCGGCTGTACCTTTATCGTAATGTAAAATCTACTGACTGCAGCAAGGCTTCTCCGGATTTTTGAAACGGCCCTGTCTCTGCGATAAAACAAGCAAACACCCGTCCTCGGCAGATTCTGCCATAGGGCGGGTGTTTTTCGCTGTGCGGTATTTTTACAAATTAATATTTCTCAAACATTTTTTAAGCATTTCAGAAAACTCCCCTGATTAGAATATGGCCATAATCTGAATCCAAAGGAGTTTCAAAATGAAAGACAAGGAATTTATGGTAGAGAAGATCCGCTCCCAGTACACAGAAACCAAGCACACCGATCTGGATGCGCTGAAGGCACTGGACAAGAAAGTAAAGAAGCCCGCTAATGTATTTGCCTTCACCTACGGCAGCATCGGCGCTGTTATCATGGGCGCAGGCATGAGTCTGGTTATGACGGATATCGGCACCATGCTGGGCATGACCGAAACCATGATTCCCGGCATCATCGTGGGTATTGCAGGTATGGTCATGGCTCTGACTACCTACCCCATCTACAAGAAGATTCTCTCCTCCCGCAAGAAAAAGTTCGCCCCTCAGATCATGGAACTGAGCGATCGGGTCATGAAAGGTTAAGGTATAAAGTATGAAAAGCAATCGCTACTATCTGCTGACCGGTGCCGCAGGCTTTTTGGGAACCAACATCTGTATGCAGCTGCTGGAACAGGGCTGCAAAGTCCGGGCCTTGGTACTGCCCAATGATCCGTCTGTTAAGTTTATTCCCAAGGAAGTGGAAGTGGTACTGGGCGATCTGACCGATGCACCCTCTCTGGAGCCCTTCTTCACCGTTCCCGAAGGCTGCACTTCCGTGGTGATCCACTGCGCTTCCATGGTCACTGTCAATCCTAACTACTCCGAGAAGCTGATGGCCGTCAATGTGGGTGGCACCCGTAACATTATCACCAAGGTGCTGAATCATCCTGAGTGTGAGAAGCTGGTTTATGTTTCCTCCACCGGCGCTATCCCCGAACAGCCCCACGGCACTCCCATTACTGAGGTCTCCAAGTTCACCCCTTGCGATCCCAAGAAGGTGGTTGGCGCTTACTCTCAGAGCAAAGCAACTGCAACGCAGATGGTACTGGATGCGGTCAGCGTCATGGGGCTGAAAGCCTGTGTGGTCCATCCCTCCGGCATTCTGGGTCCCAATGACCACGCCATCGGCGAAACCACCAACACCCTGCTGCAGATCATCAAGGGTGAGATGCCTATGGGTATGCGCGGCAGCTTTAACCTCTGCGATGTCCGTGACCTGGCTGCCGGCACCATCGCCGCCGTTGACAAAGGCCGCATCGGCGAATGCTACATCCTGGCTAACAAGACCGTTACGCTGAAAGAAATGTGCGATATGCTCCATACCGAGTGCAATGCCAAGAAGATCAAGTTCTATCTGACTCTGGATCTTGCCGACAAAATCGCCGCAGGACTGGAGAAGCAGGCAGAAAAGACCGGCAAGATGCCTCTGATGACCACCTTCTCCGTCTACAACCTGGCCCGGAATAACGAATTCGACTGCACCAAAGCAAAGACCGAACTGGGTTACACTGTCCGCTCCTATGAAGAAACCATTCATGATGAAGTGCAGTGGATGATTGCCGAAGGTCTGATTGACGGCAACGGCGTTACCGAGAAGCCTATCCTGATGACCAATGAGCAGATCCGGGAGGGCGGCTACATGGAGGATATCATCAAGGCTATGGAGCATGAGCCTATGCTGCCCGAAATCGATATGAAGGAAGCTTATGAAGCCATCGAAGAGGGTGTTGTAGGCAGCTACAAAACAATCGAGAATACCGTAGTTGACAGCTACAAGAAGGTAGAGAAGGGCGCTGTCAACGGTTTCCGGAAGATTTCTGATTTCTTCATCAAGAAGTTCTTTTCCCGCAAGGGTGAAACTGTAGAGGAGACCCGGAAGCGCCTGAGCAGAAAGTAACTGTCTTACAAAAAGTGGTGCTGATGTTTCATTCAGCGCCACTTTTTAGATTTGCAAACAAAACTTTAACATTTCTCTGCTATGATATAAAATAGAAAAATATACTATGTGGAGGAATTGCCATGTTTCAGATTTTGGTTGTGGAAGATGACAGAGATCTCAACCGCACAGTGTGTGCGTTCTTAAATAGCAGCGGCTATCAGGCCACCGGCTGCTTAAGTGCCGGAGAAGCTTACGATGCCATGTATGAAACGGTGTTTGACCTGATTGTATCGGACATCATGATGCCCGGAATCGACGGCTTTGAATTCGCCAAGACCGTCCGTTCTCTCAACGAGAATATCCCCATTCTCTTTATGACCGCCCGGGATGATTTTGCTTCCAAGCAGCGGGGTTATCGGATCGGTGTGGATGACTATATGGTCAAGCCCATTGACCTGGACGAGTTATTCCTGCGAATCGGCGCGCTGCTGAGAAGGGCGAAAATCGCATCCTCCCGCAAGCTGGAAGTCGGCAGCTTCTCCATGGATATGGACGAACATATTGCCATGCTGGGTGATGAAGAGATTTCCTTGACCCACCGTGAATTCAACATCCTCTATAAGCTCCTTTCCTACCCCAAGAAAACCTTTACCCGGCAGCAACTGATGGACGAATTTTGGGATGCGGATACGGATACTGCTCCCAGAGCGGTGGATGTGTATATGACTAAGCTCCGCTCTAAGTTTTCCGAATGTGAGGACTTTGAAATCAAGACCGTTCACGGTTTGGGTTATAAGGCGGTAGTCAAATGAAAAAGTATCGGCAAAAGCCTTTCTTTCGGGCCCTGCAGAATTATGTGACATTTTTTCTGCTGGTTGCCTTCATTGTGTCCTGCTCAACTATGCTCTTCGTTTCCGTTATCCGCGACTCCATGGGATTGGTGCTGACAAAGGAGAATATGGAAACCGCGGCGAAGCTAACCTTCGGCAATGTGCTGCTGATTAGTTTCGGCGCAGCTACCATCGACTATATCCGCCGGAAGCTGATGGTCGACCGCCCCGTAAAGAGAATCATGGATGCTCTGGATCAGGTAATGCAGGGGGATTTCACAGTCCGCATTCCTCCTGCCAAAGAATTTGCCGGCGAAACCGGCTTCAGTGAGATCATTACAGCCATCAACAAAATGACGGCGGAATTGCAGGGAACCGAAACCCTCCGGACAGACTTCATCGCCAATGTATCCCACGAATTGAAAACCCCGCTGGCCATCATGGGTAACTACGCAACCATGCTGCAAAAACCGGGAATCTCCGAGGAAGATCGTATCGAGTATGCGAAATCCATCTCCCACAGTTCCCGTCGGCTGGCTTCCCTGATCACCAATATTCTGAAGCTGAACAAGCTGGAAAATCAGCAGATTTTCCCCAAGCCCCAGGAATTTGATTTGGGAGAACAGCTTTGCGAGAATCTTCTTGCCTTTGAAGATATCTGGGAGAAAAAGAATCTGGAAATCGAAACCGATATTGCAGAAGATGTCCGCATTAAATCCGACCCGGAACTGCTGAGCCTGGTGTGGAACAATCTGATTTCCAATGCAGTGAAGTTTACTCCCGCCGGCGGCACTATCGGCATGTCCTTAACAGCCGATGAAACGAATGTGATCGTTTCTGTGAAGGACACCGGCTGTGGCATCGATCCGGAAACCGGAAAGCATATTTTTGAAAAATTCTATCAGGGTGACACCTCCCATGCCACCCAGGGCAACGGTCTGGGTCTTGCATTGGTAAAGCGGGTGGTGGATATTCTCCACGGAGAGATTTCCGTGCAAAGCACCCCGGGCCAGGGCAGTATCTTTACCGTAAAAATCAGGAGAAACGGATGATGAAAGAATACTGGAATCGCTTTCTTCATTGGTGCGGCTGGAAGAAGATTTTTCCCTTTCCCGCGTGGGCAACTATGATATTATTTGCCGTCTGCTGCACCGGTCTTGTTTGGGTGTTTATCAATGGGCAGGAATTATGGTGGCCTTCTTACATTCTGTACGGTCTTTCCGCTTACTGCCTGGCCGCTCTGTGTATCAAGCTCCCGGCTGCTGTCCGAGCGGAGAAACTCTGGATGAACAATCATCCCCAAGTGGAAGCGCTGCTAAAAAACAAGGAACTGCACTTTAAGCTGGGGCTGTACTTTGAACAGTTCCTCAACTTTGCCTACGGTATTTTCAAGATCGTTTCCGGTGTAATTATCGGTTCCGCCTGGATTGGAGCTGACGGTATTTATAACTTTACCCAGGCACTGATCCAGCTGTTCCAAATCCTGCGCCGAAAAAAACCGGGTACCATGCAGCAGCAATGGAAATCCTATCGGTTTTGCGGTTTTCTGATTCTGCTGATGCATCTGACCATTACCGGCATCGTATTTCAGATGGTCAACTGGAACCGGGCGGATAACTCCGGAGAGATCATGATCATTGCCACTGCCACCTTTGCTTTTTATAAATTTATCAGCAGTTTTATCGATCTTGCAAAAGACCGAAAACACACCCATCCCATTGATTCCTCCGTGCGGATGCTGGAGCTGTCCCAGGCGATTTTTGCCATTTTCTCTTTACAGGCAGGGATGCTCCACACCTTCGGCACCGGAGAGAACTGGGAACACCCGCTGAATCTGGCAGTCGGATGTATGGTTTGCCTGCTGACGGTGGCCATGGGTATTTATATGATCCGCCGGGCAAACCGGGAAATGAAACAACTACAGGAGAAACAAAATGGAGAATCACTCTTTTGAATATACCTACTCCGCCCAGCGGCAGCGGGAAGTGGAGGAGATCCGCAAAAAGTATCTTCCCAAAGAGGAGGATAAGATGGCTGAGCTTCGCAAGCTCCACGCCATGCCCACCCAAACAGCCCAGGCAGCCTCTCTTGCTGTGGGCATCATTGGCGCGCTGATTCTCGGCACTGGTATGAGCCTTTGCATGACAGACATTGGCGCCTTCTTGGGCAGACTTGCTATGGTCTTTGGCATTGTTGTGGGGCTGGTGGGTATGGTGCTGGTGGCACTGGCCTATCCCCTTTACAATCGCATTCTGAAAACCAAGCGTCAAAAAATCGCCCCGGAAATTCTCCGTCTTTCCGATGAGCTTTTGAAATAATGCATTTTTATAACAACACAGCCGTCTCTGTAACAGAGACGGCTGTGTTTATTATAGCGGGCAACAGAAGGCTATCAATAACCGGGTTTTCTCCTTCGCTTGCGCCATTCACACGGAAGTGGTCCAAATAGCAAATTAAGGAAAGCCATAAGGATCACTCCCGATATCCATAGTACCATCTTTATTATCCAATAAAAAAGCGAGCAGGGTAATAGCAAAAGCTTAATTAAGTAATCCACTTTCAGTTCCCCTTTTTAATGTCGAGCAGAAGCGTTACAGTTTGGCTCGGTAATTTTCCGTCAGCACTAATTCGCCCCGCTCATTCTTTGCAATATCAGCCCATTCTAGAACGGCAGCCAAAACAAACACTGGGTCATAAACGGAATCCCCATCGTTTTTATGGGCGTAGTTTTTGGCAATGTAGCCAACAACGGTGGTATCATCGCATTTTTCGTCACCAAGCCGATAATTCCGCCCATTGCCCTTTCTTGCTCTTCCATTCTGCTTCTTCAAAAGTTCCACGATTCTATCAAATACGTCAAAGCGGTAGGCAGGCTTAATGGGTAGTTTATCGCTTTCAAAGGAAACACCATCGGCAGCAACACAAATTTCACAAGGTAATCCACGAGCAGTATAGACAGTCACTCTACCTCCATTTTCCTTCAGTTTTGTTTTGATAATATCCGAAGCTTTATTGCTGGTATGGTCGGTAAACCAATTACGCATATCAATTACCTCTCTTTCTGTTTGGCTTACATTTTCATCCTCGTAAAGGCCCAACGCAACCAAAACTTCATCCAATCTGCGTTTGGCTGTGGGATAAGATATCTGCTTTTCTAGCTGTACATTTTTCAAATTTCCTCGGTTGCGGAGAAAGGATAGCAAAAAGGCAACTTTCTCATCGTCCAACATATCAAACGGGTTCAGGTCAAATGTGTTTCTTAATTCCATTCCGCAATCTGGACAAGCCAAGGTAGTGATATGGAGTTTACCTTGACAGGCAGGGCAAGTAACTATGGCTTTTTTCACTATCATCACCTCTACTATCAAATTAGCATATGACTTTTCTTTTGTCAATATAGATATTAAAATAATTAATCTCTATTCTCAAATATATGCATTTTTTATTTTACTATTCTTTCACCACCCTTGTTTCAAAGTCCGGAATGACACCATTGGTTACATATCTAACAATGTTCATGGCCTCACTTTTAGCCCGTTCCGTCCCTTCATGTGTCATCCCGGTGTAGGGCGGGGGTTTACTCCCGTCGTAAAATATGCTATAATACTTCAAAATCGCCAGGTGTTTCGTATGATTAAGGCGCTTTTTGTTTACCGAGAGCTTGACTTACAGACAATCAAACAACAAAGGAGTAATACTATGGCTGAATTCATTAAGTTAAATCCCAATGCAGCGGATGTCATCCGCACTGTCAACCCCATGCTGATCTCCTACAATGTGGAAATGACCGAAGTTACCGGCGGTACCTTCTGGAAAGCTTACACCGATGCGCAAATTGATGGCACCGAACAGGTTCCTCCTCCCGATTTTTCCAAGGGTATGGGCGCAATGCACCAGTGGTATGACCCCATTGACACCACCAACCCCCGCCTGATCAAGCTGGCAAAAGCCCTGGGCCAGTGCTGGGTCCGTGTTTCCGGCACCTGGGCAACCCGTACTTATTACGATTTTGACGGCACCGGTATGCCGGAAGGCTATAACAATCACCTGCGCAAGGAGCAGTGGATCAACCTATGCAACTTTGTTAAGGCCGTAGGCGGTAAGTTAAAGATCTCCGTTGCCAACTGCGATGGTCTGCACAGCCACGATGAACCCTGGCATCCCGAACAGGCAGAGAAGATTTTTGCTCTCAGCAAGGAGCTGGGCTGCCCCATCGAGGCAGTTGAATTTGTCAACGAGCCCAATATGCTGAAGAACACCGGCTTCCCCAAAGACTATACCCCTGCTGACTTCCGCCGGGATCAGGATCTCTTCCACAAGTGGGTTCGGGAAAACTATCCTGAATGCACCATTATCGGCCCCTCCGACACCGACCCCAATGCCATGAGCGTGGATGCTGACGGCAATCCCCATCCCTGGGCACAGGGCGGCGACACCGCCGGCATTGCCGCAGCGCTGGCTTATTGCTCCACAGGCGATCTGATGGACGGATGCACCGAAAAGCTGGATATCTTCTCCTATCACTACTACAACGGCGTTTCCGAGCGTATGGCTCCCATGATGCCCTCCGCTTTTACTCCCTTTGAAGGCTGCATGAGCGAGGAATACCTGGGCGCTGCTGCCCACACTGCCCGCTGCTTCCTTAGCTACCGGGATAAGTATGCCACCCCCGGCGGTGAGATGTGGGTCACCGAGTCCGGCGATGCCGGCGCAGGCGGCCATACCTGGGCTTCCACCTACGCCGAAATCGTCCGTACCCTGAACGAGATCGGTTCCTTTGTTACTGTGACCGATGGTGTCATCTTCCACAACACCCTGGCTTCCTCCGACTACGGTTGGCTGAAGCACGGCACCTTCGTGCCCCGTCCCAGCTATTTCGCAGTTCTGCTGTGGAAAAAGCTGATGGGCAACACCGTCTATGCGTCCGGCGAAGCCATCCGCCCCGGCGCCCATGTATTCTGCCATGACCGTGCCGACGGCAAGGAAGGCAAGGCCTACCTGGTGATCAACACCTCCTGGACTGACACCACCACCGTGGAGCTGCCCGGTGAAGCAACCGTCTATGCCCTCACCGGCAAGACCGGCATGCGCAGCCGCACCATGTGTCTGAACGGCAAGGAACTGGTTCTGGGCGAAAATGATGAACTTCCCGAGCTGAGCGGCGTAACCGTCACCGGCCAGGTAAAGGTCGCGCCCGGCGGTTGTACCTTTATCGTAATGTAAAATGCCAACCCTTCGGGAATACCCCGCAAAAACCATAGTAAGAAACGAGAAAATTGCAAGATGATCAAAATCTTATTTGTTTGCCATGGCAATATTTGCAGAAGTCCCATGGCGGAGTTTGTATTGAAAGATATGGCTGCGAAGGCCGGTGTGGCTCACCGGTTTCAGATTGATTCCTGCGCAGCCAGCCGGGAAGAGATCGGCAGCGGTGTCTATCCTCCTGCCCGCAGAGAGCTTATGAAGCATAATGTACCCTGCGGCGATCACCGGGCCCGTCAGATCACCCGCAAGGATCTGGAATATTATGACCATATTTATTACATGGATAGCCGCAACCGCACTTACCTTCGCCGTCTGTTCCCTGATTTCCAGGGTTTTACCCCCTTCCTTGACCGGGATGTGGCCGACCCCTGGTACTCCGGAGATTTCACGCAGACGTGGTTTGACATTGAAGAAGGCTGCAAGCGGATTTTGGAGGAACTGGTATGATGGATCGGGATTTATTGGAGCAGCAGCTGTCTGAGCTGCCGCTGTATGTATACACCTATATTAACCCCAAGGCGCTGGAGTTTTCTTCCCGGATTCGCTATATCTGCCAGGCGGAATGCCCTATGTACGGCAAGTCCTGGGCCTGTCCCCCTGCGGTTGGCGAGGTGGATGCCTGCAAACAGCGCTGCGACAAGTATGAAAACTGTCTGCTGGTAGGTACCATCGTGGAAGTGAATGATATCTCTAACATTGACGAGTCACTCGCCACCCGTGGCGATCACGAGGCCGTTACCAACGAGGTGCGGGAGTTGATGCGGCAGCAGGGTGTAGAACCTTTTATTCTCTCCACGGAAGCCTGCGCTGAATGTGAGCGCTGCGCTTATTTAGACGGCGAACCCTGCCGTTTCCCTGACCGGATGCATCCCTGCATCGAAAGCTATGGCATCAATGTGATCCCGGTGCTGGAGGAAAACGGTCTGGAATTCCAATACGGCGGCAACATCGTCACCTGGTATTCTCTGCTGTTTTTCAATGATTGATTCCCCATTCCCCGTGACTGCAGTCACGGGGAATTTTCTTTTCGGCCATTTCGTTTCCAAATCAAGAATTTTTCTTGAATTTCCATCCCAATGGGTAGAAACAGCAAAGAAGTTGTGCTATAATGTGGGGTAAGTATGCCATATGGAGAGATATACTATGTTGGAACTTTTAGCACCTGCCGGCTCTATGGAAGCCCTTCGGGCAGCGGTCCAAAACGGCGCCAATGCCGTTTACCTGGGCTGCGGACAATTCAATGCCCGGCAAAGCGCCAAGAACTTTACGCCCCAGTCTTTGGCTGAGGCTGTCAAATATTGCCATGTCCGTGGTGTGGCGGTCCACCTGACTCTGAACACCCTGGTATCCGACAAGGAGACCCCCGATGTGATCACCCTGATCCGCCAGGCCGCCCAGTGCGGCGTGGATGCCTTTATTGTGCAGGATTTGGGTGTTGTCCGGCTGTGCCGGGAAATTGCACCGGATGTACCCGTCCATGGCTCCACCCAGATGACCATTCACTCCCTTCCCGGTGTTAAGCTGTGCGCCGCCTGGGGCTTTACCCGGGTAGTACTGAGCCGGGAACTGAGTCGGGAGGAGATTCGCTACATCTGCGCCAACTCTCCCATCGAAATCGAAGTATTCGGCCACGGCGCACTGTGCATGGGTTACTCCGGCCAGTGCTACCTGAGTGCTGCCATCGGCGGCCGCTCCGGCAACCGGGGCCGCTGCGCCCAGCCCTGCCGTCAGAGCTACGGCTATGACCGCTGGCAGAATCGCCACCCCCTCAGCCTGAAGGACAATTGCCTGGTTCATTATGTGAAGGACCTGGAAGAAATGGGTGTTGCTTCTCTGAAGCTGGAAGGCCGTATGAAGCGCCCCGAGTATGTAGCTGCTGTTACCCAGGTTTACCGCCAGGCCATTGATACCGGCGTGGTGACCCGGAATATGGAAAAGCAGCTGATGGACGCCTTTAACCGCCAGGGTTTCACCGACGGTTACTATAAGGGTCAGATCGGCAGCCACATGTTCGGTATCCGGGAAGAAAAGAACGAAAACCAGCCCTGGATGAAAGAGATTCGCCAGAGCTATGAAACCGCCGAAAACGGTTTGGTACCGGTGGTATTCCACATGACTGTCCACCCTGCGGGCTCCCAGTTGTCGGTCACAGATCCGAACGGCCGCGTGGTCACCCTGGACGGCCCCGTGCCGGAAGTAGCCAGAACCGTGGCACTGACCCGGGAAGATCTGGTGTCCCGTCTGTCCAAGACCGGCGGCACTCCCTACCGCTGCCTGAATGTGATTGCGGAAGTCGCACCCGGTCTGACGCTGTCTGCAGCTGCCATCAACGCGATGCGGCGGGATGTGCTGAACCTGCTGACCGCCCAGCGTGCCCGCCACCAGGAGCCCCGTCTGCTGAAACCGGAAAAGCTTCCCAAGCGCGCCGGTGCCAAGACCCATCCCGAGCTGACCATCCAGGTCACCTCTAAGGAACAGATCACCGGCAGACTCCTGAAAATGGCTCCCGCTATGCTGTATGTGCCGGTTCATGTGCTGATGGAAGATCTGGAATTTACCCTTCGGCTGACCCAAAAGGTTCCCGTCTGCGCTGTGGCACCCCGTATCGTCCATGACGGCGAACTGGCAAACTTAAAAACAGCCCTTCTCACCGTCAAAGAATACGGTGTGCAGGATGTGCTCATCGGCAATTTGGCATTGCTTATCACCGCCAAGGAATGCCGAATGAATGTCCGGGGCGACTTCGGTCTGAACCTCTATAACTCCGGTGCTATGGAAGTGGCACGGGCATTGGGTATGGCTTCCGCCTGCCTAAGCTTTGAGATGACCCTGCCCCAGATCCGGGATATCAGCAAGGCGGTTCCCACGGAAATGCTGGTCTACGGCCGCATGCCGCTGATGCTGACAGAAAACTGCCTGATCCGCGGCAAGACCGGCCAGTTTACCTGCCATCTGGGTCCCGCTAAGCTGACCGACAAGACCGGTGCCGAGTTCCCCATCATTAAGGACGGCAATTCCTGCAGAAGTGTACTGCTCAACGGCAAGAAGCTGAATCTGCTGGACCGCCAGGGCGATCTGTCCCGGTTGGGCCTTTGGGCCACCCGTCTGTACTTCACTACGGAAAATGCCAAGGAAGTGGATCGGGTTCTTGGCTGCGTCCTGAATCCCATGCCCTTCGATCCCGGTGCTTCCACCCGCGGTCTGTACCTGCGGGGTGTGGAGTAACCTCTAAAACCGTTTGGAAGGTAATCTATGAATGTAATTTTGGCGTCTCAGTCCCCTCGGCGCAAAGAACTGATGGGATTGTTCCATATTCCCTTTATCATCCGGGTTTCTGATGCAGATGAAACCATGGATTCCAACGCATCCCCGGCAGAGCAGGTGGCTCTGGTCAGCCGCAGAAAAGCGGAGGCCGTTCCGAGAGAAGCCGATGATGTGGTCATCGCCGCGGATACCATTGTGGTCTGCGACGGGGAGATTCTGGGCAAGCCCCGGGATGCTGCCGATGCCAGCCGGATGCTCCACATGCTGTCCGGCCGGGATCATCAGGTGATGACCGGCATGACCCTGCTGCGGGGCAGTCACTGCCACAGCTGCACAGAGATCACGGATATTCATTTCCGGGATCTGACAGACCGGGAAATTGAAGCTTACATCCGCACCGGCGAACCTATGGACAAGGCCGGTTCCTACGGCATTCAGGGCGGCGCTGCCTTGTTTGCGGAGCGTCTTGTAGGCGACTATTATAATGTGATGGGCCTGCCGGTCTGCCGGCTTGGCCAGCTTCTCAGGGAAATCGCTCCTGAGATTATGGAGGAATCTGAATGAAACGCTTTTTTACCTCCAGGGTGTGGACTGTGATCTTCATAGCCATCCTGATCGCGCTGATTTTTGCCGTCAGTACCAGTCTGACCGGCAAAGCTGCCACCGGTTCTCTGGTGCAGAATATTTTATCTCCGTTTCGCAGCGCCGTCAGCTATCTGACCGACCAGGCAGAGCAGCTGTATAACTATATGTTTGAATATGAAAGCCTGCTGGCAGAAAATCAGCAGCTGAAAGATCAGCTGGCTAAGATGGAAGAAGATGCCCGCCGGGCAGATGCCATGTCCCGTGAAAACGACCGTCTGCGTGCCATGCTGGAATTCACCCAGCTGAACCCTGAGTATGACTTTGCTGAAGGCTATATCATCTCCTGGAGTTCCAATGACTGGTCTCACACCTTCACCATCAACCGGGGCAAGGACGCAGAGATCGAACCCGGCATGTGCGCCATCACCGCCAACGGCGAGCTGGTGGGTCTTGTGGAAGAAGTCGGCCTCAACTATTCTGTGATCAAGACTGTCCTGGACTCCTCCCTGGAGATCAGTGCCACCATTGCCTCCTCCGGTTATAACGGCATGGTAAAGGGCGGCTATGCCTCCGGTCTGGACGGCTATCTGCGTATGAACTACCTGCCCTCTTCCTCTACCATCCGCAATAATGACCAGGTTGTCACCACCGGTTCTACCGTCTATCCCCGGGATCTGATTTTGGGTTACGTCATCGATGCCGGCTTTGACGCTTCCGGTGTTGCCAAGTACGCACTGCTGGAGCCTGCCGCCAGCATCAGCAATCTGGAGCAGGTCTTCATTCTGACCAACTACAACATCGGGTGATTGGCTATGGCGAAAAAGTATGAATTTCAGCCGGATAAGCCCTATGCTACCTGGCTGAGCAAACTGCAGCTGACAAAACTGCAGCAAAAGCAGCTGCTGAAATGGTGTCTGTATGCCCTGGTGCTGATCGTTTTGTCCCTCCTCCAGGATGTGGTTCTGTGCCGTTTCCGCTTTTTGGGCGGTACTACAGCTTTGGTTCCCTGCGGTATTTTTACTGTGTGCATGCTGGAAGACACCCAAAAGGGCAGCGTATTTGCTCTGGTTTCCGCCTGCCTGTTCTTTTTGTCCGGTGCCGCCCCCGGCGCCCATGTGATCGTTTTGATCACCATACTGGCCATTGTGCTCTCCGCCCTGCAGCAGACCTATCTGCAGCCCGGTTTCCCCGCTGCGGTATTTGCCTGCACTGTCGGTATGTTTCTCTATGAGCTGGTGGTATTTGCATTCTGTCTGCTGGTCGGTCAGGTCACCCCGGGCCAGTATATGAGCTTTTTTATTCCCGCAGCCCTGAGCGTTGTGGTAGTTCCCGTGATTTATCCCTTTGTCAAAGCCATTAGCAGAATTGGAGGCGAAGTATGGAAAGAATAAGCCGTGTCCGGGCGATGCTTCTGTTGCTGGTTTTCGGTCTGGTGCTGTCCTTCTTCGTCTACACTATGTACGACCTGCAGATCGTGGAGACCGGCGGTGTGGTGGATAATACCACCACCTTTACCACCATCACCCGCGTAAAAGCAGCCAGAGGCGATATTTTGGACATCAACGGTAATAAGCTGGTAGGTAACCGAGCCAGTTATGACCTGGTGCTGAACCATTATGTGCTGCTGTCTGCCAGCGGAACCAACGCCCACATTCAAAATCTGATTAAAACCTGCGAAGAGCAGGATATCCCCTATACGGATCATTTCCCGGTATCCGCGCAAAAGCCCTTTGTATATACCCTGGACCAGTATAACTCCTCCTGGCAAAAGAATTTCCAGACATTTCTGGTTCAGCGTAACATCGACTCCGATATTACCGCGCCGCTTCTGGTGGAAAAGCTCCGGGAGATCTATGAGATCCCCGAAGAGCTGTCGGAAAACGAGGCCAGAAAGATCATCGGCCTGCGTTATGAAATGAGTCTTCGTAACTGTGTCCCTTCTCTTTCCAACTATGTGTTTATGGAAGACGCCGACGACGAGAGTCTCTCTATCATCGTGGAGCTGAATATTCCCGGTCTTACCGTCGAGCCTTCCACCGTTCGCGAATATAACACCACCTATGCTGCCCATCTGTTGGGTCATGTGGGTGCTATGAGCGAAGAGCAGTGGGACTATTACAAAGAAATCCCCGGCTACGAAATGGACACTGAAGTGGGTCAGAGCGGCTTGGAGAAAGCCTATGAAGAGTATCTCCACGGCACCGACGGCTGGCGTGAGGATACGGTTGCCGCCGACGGCACCCTGGTTTCCTCCCGCTATCTGAGCGAACCGAAAGCCGGTGCTAACGTAGAAATTTCCATCGACAGTACCTTGCAGATGGTAGCCGAGACGCAGCTGGCCGCGGTCATCAATGAACTGCGGGCCCAACCTGACACCAAAGACGGTCACGATGCCGAAGGCGGCGCCGTGGTTGCCATTGATGTAAAGACCGGTCAGATTCTGGTCAGTGCCAGCTACCCCAGCTATGATCCTGCCACTTACTTTGAAAAATACAATGATCTGCTGGAAGAAGAGCACAAACCCCTGATCAACCGCGCACTGATCATGGCCTATCCCCCCGGTTCTACCTATAAGATGATCCCTACCATCGCGGCTTTGGAAAACAAGGTGATCTCCTCCGGTACAGAAATCGAGGATAAGGGTCTTTACACCAAGTACGCAGGTCTGTATTTGAAGTGTATGATCTGGTCCCCTGCCGGCGGCGCGACCCACAAATCCATCAATGTTATGGAAGCGCTGATGTTCTCCTGCAACTACTTCTACTACACCATCGGCGATAATATGGACATTGAAATGATGGATGAGGTTGCCAAGCAGTTTGGTCTGGGCGAACCCACCGGTGTGGAACTGGAAGAAAATGTCGGCCAGCGCGCCAATCCCGAGACCAAAAAAGCAATACATACCGGCGACGAAGCCACCTGGTGGGACGGCGACAACCTGACCGCAGCCATCGGCCAGGGTGATAACCGCTTCACTCCCCTGCAGATGGCAGTTTACACCGCCACTTTAGCCAACAAGGGTGTCCGCTACAAGGCTACCTTCATGAACCGTGTGGTTTCTGCGGATTACCGGGAACTGCTGGCAGAGAATACCCCCAAGGTGCTGTCCAAAATGGAGATGGATCCGGCTACCGTAAATGCCTATATAGAGGGCATGAAGCTGGTTGTCAACAATCCCAACGGTACCGCATTTTCTCCGGAGTGGTATCCGCTTCATGTGGAGGTTGCCGGCAAGACCGGTACCGCCGAACATGTCCCCGGCAAGTCCGACCACGGTGCTTTCGTGTGCTTCGCCCCTGCCGATGACCCCCAGATCGCCATTGCGGTGTATGTGGAATGCGGCGGCCACGGTGTTACTTTGGCTTCCATTGCCCGTTCCATTTTGCGTGAATATTTCAATGTGGGCACTGTCAGCGATGTGGTGACCTACGAAAACAAGCTAAGCTAACAAAAATCCCCGAACCTTTGGTTCGGGGATTTTTCTTTACAGATTTAATAGATCTTTGAAGCAGTGGATCGTGCCCACGCAGGCATCGGGCTTGCCGAAACCGTAGTCGGCCCAGATAAAATCAATGCCCGCGTCCACGGTGGCCTCATAGTCACCCTGGGTATCGCCCACGTACACCGCATCGGTGATGTTATGGTTTTTCATCAGGATGCGAATGGTCTCGCCCTTATGGGTACCGGTATCGCCGTAGCTTAAGTACCCTTCGATCAGATGGTCAACACCCAGCTTTCTGGCCGCCAGCTGGGGATAGCCTTTCTGGCCGTTGCTGACGATGAACAGACGGTGTTTCTTTTTAAGTTCCTCCATCGTGGGCAGGATATCCGGATAAGCGATGGTATCGCAGGGATGCTGCTCCAAATAGGCGTCCTCAGATGCGATGCAGCGATCCATCAGCGCATAGCGCTCTTCCGGTGCAAATTCCGGGAACAGATTGTCCGCAATGTCAGACATAGTTCTGCCGAACAGCTGCAGCAGCACCTCTTCATTGGTCTGCAAGTGGTGCAGACCCTCCTTCCGCAGCTGGATGTTATAGCCTTCCGCGATCAGCGCCCGGGAATCCCACAGAGTGCCGTCAATATCAAAAATAATGCTCTCGTATTTCAATTCATACCCTCCAAATACCGGGAGATATATCCCCGGATCATAGCCAATGCCACCAAATTCTTGCCGCCCTCGGGAACCACGATGTCGGCATACTTCTTGCTGGGTTCTACATATTTCTCATGCATAGGTTTGACGGTTTCCTGGTACTGCTTGATCACAGATTCCAGGCTTCTGCCCCGCTTATTCACATCCCGTTTGATCCGGCGGCAGATACGGATATCCGCGTCAGCATCCACAAAGATCTTGATATCCATCAGATCCCGCAAATCTTTATTCTCAAAAATCAGAATGCCTTCCACGATGATAACCCGCTCCGGCTTGATGAGAATGGTCTCGTCGCTACGGTTATGGACGGTAAAATCATACACCGGGCAAAGAATCTCATGGCCGTTACGCAAACTCTCCAGCTGCTTCACCATCAGATCTGTTTCCAAAGCCGCCGGTTCATCATAATTGAGGCAGCAGCGCTCCTCATAGGTCATCTCATCATGGCGCTTATAGTAATTATCGTGACTGAGCACGGTGATGGACGGGCCGAAAGTCTCAATGATGTTTTTCAGCAATGTGGTCTTTCCGCTTCCGCTGCCGCCTGCAATGCCAATTACCAAAATATTCTCCATGATGTCCCTCCATTACGGATTTAGAAGTGCCATTCCCCGCTCCAGCAATTCTTTCTTGCCGGAGCTGTTTTCCATCTTCAAAGAACCTTCACCGGAGCGCAGGAGTCCCCGCTCCTCCAGCAGCCGTTTGGTCTGCCGGGCAGTACCGGCACCGCCATCCAAAACCACAACACCCTCCCCCAGGATTTTCTGAACCGTATCCTTCACAAAGGGGTAATGGGTACAACCCAGAACGATGGCGTCCAGCTGACCCACGTAGGGCTTTAAAATGTTTCTGAGCAGCGCCTCTGTTTCCTCGGATTGGGTCTTTCCCTGCTCTACCAGCTCTACCAGCCCCGGCGCCGGTATTTTTTCTACTGTAACATCCGGGAATCTTCCCACCAAATGCTCCAGCTTCTCCTCCCGGAGGGTCACCTGGGTGGCCATGATACCAACATGGCCTCTGGGAAACCGGTCTGTTGCCATCTTCAGGGCAGGTTCAATTCCTACCACAATCAAATTGGGGTATTCTTCACGGATTTGGGTAATGGCAGCTGCCGTGGCTGTATTGCAGGCTACCACCAAAGCCTTAATGCCCCGCTCATACAGCCGCGCCGCCGCATTCAGCGTCAAAATTTTCACTTCTTCCGTGGTTCGGGTGCCATAAGGGGCATTGGCAGAATCGCCAAAATATAAATAATGTTCCTCCGGCATAAGCTGCATTAACTCTTTCAGAACACTAATGCCACCCAGACCAGAATCAAACACACCAATGGGTAAATTTTTCTTGTTCATCTGTTTTCGCTTCCTTTTCTGCCCACATTATAGCAAAAAGCGCCTGCTGTTTCAACAGCAGGCGCTAAAAATTATATTACATGTTGCTGTAGTGGACAGCGGTCTGTGCTGCGACCTTTGCGTTGTTGTAAACCAAACGGATATTGGATGCCAGGGAGTTGCCGCCGGTCAGCTCTGCAACGCGAGCCAGCAGGAAGGGAGTGGTCTCCTTGCCCTTGATACCCTTCTCGTTGCACTCAGCAATTGCCTGGTCGATGGCAGCGTTGATGGTGTCCAGAGGCATTGCGTACTCCTCGGGGATGGGGTTTGCTACCAGCATGCCGCCCTTGAAGCCCAGCTCGTTCTGCACCTTGAATGCCTTTGCCAGCTCCTGGGCAGTGTCGATGCGGTAGTCAACGCTGAAGCCGGACTGACGGGTGTAGAATGCGGGCAGTTCCTTGGTGCCGAAGCCGATGACGGGAACACCCTTAGTCTCCAGATATTCCAGGGTCAGACCCAGGTCCAGGATGGACTTAGCACCTGCGCAGACAACCATAACGGGAGTCTGGCCCAGCTCTTCCAGGTCAGCGGAGATATCCATGGTGGTCTCAGCGCCGCGGTGTACACCGCCGATACCGCC
>JAFOBK010000187.1 GCA_017381835.1 Oscillospiraceae bacterium
ACGGCGGCAAGCTGCCTCTGCTTACCTCCTGCTGCCCCGCATGGGTCAAGTTTGTGGAGAACGAATACCCTGAGTTCAAGCCCAATATCTCCACCTGCCGCAGCCCCCAGCAGATGTTCTCCGCAATCCTGAAGGACTACTACCGGGATGAGGCAAATGCCAAGGGCAAGAAGACCTTCGTCGTCTCCATCATGCCCTGTACCGCTAAGAAGATGGAATCCTACCGTCCCGACGCTCATACCTACGGCGAAAAGGATACCGATGCTGTTCTGACCACCTCCGAGCTGATCCGCATGATCAAGTCCCACGGTGTCTCCTTCGATCAGATGGAGAGCGAGGCTTGTGATATGCCCTTCGGTATCGGTTCCGGCGGCGGCGTCATCTTCGGCGCTACCGGCGGTGTTACCGAGGCAGTTCTCCGCCGTCTGGTGGAAGGCCACGATCCCGCAACCCTGAACGCAGTTGCCAACATGGGCGCCCGCGGCAGCGAAGGCATCAAGGAATTCACCGTGCCTTACAATGGCATCGATGTGAAGATCTGCGTCACTTCCGGCCTGGCAAATGCCCGCAAGGTACTGGAAGCTGTGAAGGCCGGCGAGAAGGAATACCACTTCATCGAAGTCATGGCATGCCCCGGCGGCTGTGTCATGGGCGGCGGCCAGCCTATCCACGGCACCAAGGTCACCCGTGCTGAGACCAGAACCAAGGGTCTGTACGCTGCTGACGGCGAGATGGTCATCAAGAAGTCCAATGAGAATCCTCTGATGGATATCTTCTACAACGGCTTCTTCAAGGGCAAGGCTCACGAGCTGCTGCACAACCATCACGAGTAATCCTTAACAGAATTTCAGGCCCCCTCTTCCGAGGGGGCCTTTTTCTGTCTATGGACATCCCAATGTAGGGGCGGCCATTGGCCGTCCGCACAGATCATACTACCGTATTCGCCGAAAGCCGATGTGGAAAGGGGAATATACTGCACGGGGCGTCGAGGGCGCCGCCCCCTACATTCTCTGACGCACCGATTTCGAAATCGTAGGGGCCGGCGACCTCGACGGCCCGCACAGTATACCCTGCCGTATTCGCCGGAAAACCGATGTGAACACGAAAAATCGTACCGCACGGACGAGCGATGCTCGCCCCTACAATCAATCGCAATAGGCTATGTAGGGGCGGCCATTGGCCGTCCGCACAGATCATACTACCGTATTCGCCGTAATCCAATGTGAACACGAAAAATCGTACAGCACAGGCGATTGATAATCGCCCCTACAAATTCTAACCCATGGATTCTATGCATGTAGGGGAGGGTTTTGAGCCTCCCGCTAAAAAGTGGAACTGTTTTTAAAATCTGATACATATAAAATTTAAAGAGTTATCGAAAAATTCACATAATCTTTCAAGTTTTTGCCAAAAGTGGGTGTATAATTAATATAACTATCAGGAAAGAAGGGCTATTTATGAAACTCCTTGCCATTCTGCTGGCGCTATGCCTGTTGACAGGCTGCATAGCCGGAGAACCCGCTTCTGAAAACCTCCCGATGCCGGAATCACAATCATCCCAGGCCCTTCCACTGACCTTTTGCGCTTACCGGGAAATTGTGTTTGCCTCCCGCTTTGAAACCGTTACGGCAGTCACCCTGTCTGACACCGGTATTTCTGTAAACGGTGCGGGGGAGACGGAGGAAGTATTTACCTCACAGGATATTATTTACTATGAGGATAGGAAGATATATGAAAGCGGCAATCCCTACGGCGAGGGGCAGGCTTGGGAAACCCATACTGCGGCAGAAGCGGCAGCCCACACCGTTGTGAATATCACTGCACCCGGCGCTTACCGGATATCCGGAAAGCTGAGCAAGGGCCAGATCCGTATTGACCTGGGTGAGGATGCTTATAATAATCCCAATGCGGTGGTGGAGCTGATCCTTTGTGATGCAGATATCACTTGCACGGTCGCACCGGCGATCCTTTTTATGCAGACCTATGAATGTGACGGTAAGTGGTCTGTGGAAACAGCAAAGGCAAACGTAGACACAACGGAAGCCGGTGCCAATTTGATTCTTGAAGGGACCAATACGGTGAAAGGCTCCCATGTTGCCAAGATATTCAAGGACAAAGAGGGCGAAAAGAAGCTGTGGAAGCAGGACGGCGCCATCTATTCCTATATGTCCATGAATGTGTTCGGACCCGGTAAGTTGGACTTAACTGCGGATAACGAGGGCTTGGACACCGAGCTGCACCTGACTGTCAACGGCGGCGATATCGCCATCCGCTCCCAAAATGACGGCATCAACACCAATGAAGACAGCGTTTCTGTTACCACGATTAACGGCGGCAATCTTCATATTATTGCCGGTCTGGGAGCAGAGGGTGACGGCATCGATTCCAACGGCTATCTGGTCATCAACGGCGGTACGGTGGTATCTGCTGCCAATCCCGGTGCCGACGCAGGACTGGACTCTGATCTGGGATCCTTTATCCACGGGGGTAATGTGATTGCGCTTGGCTCTGCTATGGACTGGGCAGAGAGTGATTCGGAACAGGTAACTATGAATCTGCAGTTTGCGAAGACACAATCGGCAGATGCGGCGGTCGTGGTTACCCGGAAGGATGGTACGGTGATTTTTGCCTATGATCCCGGCAACGATGAAGTGCTGGCGGATAACAGTCGGGTCTACTCCGGCGCGATTCTTTCCGGCCCTAATTTCCACACCGGCGAAACCTACCATGTTTATGTGGACTGTGAACTGGAGGGTACTGCGTATGGTGGTGTCTACGATCCTAATCTGGTGATATCTTGTCGTGGTGGCACACAAATGGCATATACAGGAACCGATGTGATGGGTCGTCCCGGCGGTATGGGCGGTATGGAACCTCCTGAAGGTTTTGCCGGTGAGATGCCCGAGGGTATGGAACCTCCCGAAGGTATGGAATTCCCAGAGGGGACACCGAAGGGCCAGCGACCCGAAATGCCGGAAGGTATGCAGCCCGGTGAAAAGCCGGAGGGCATGGAGCTGCCTGAAGGCTTTGAGCCGGGACAGATGCCCGGAGGCATGGAAAAGCCGGAAGTCGGTTTTGGCGGAAGAGAAGACCCCGGTGATTTCAGCCGTGATGACGCAGACCCCAATACCCTTTTCTACATGCAGGACCAGGTCAACTTCTTCTCCGGCCTGACTGAACAATAAATCCTTGTACCGCTCCCTGCCGGGGGCGGTACTTTCTTATGCCGATAAGAAAGTACCCAAAGAACCGGCCCGGGGAGGCGCTAAGAAATTGCTCCCGCAATTACATGCGCCCTCCCCGGGACCCCACCCGCACCGCTTAATCGTTAGATCGCAAAATGTTTCGGTGCAGGAAATAACCGTACTGAAACACTATGCAATCTATCGAAAATGCGTCGCGGGAGGGATTCTTAAGGGAGGGCGCCTGTTCTAGCGGGAGCTAGATCTCAGCGCCTCCCTTAAGTCGGTTCTTTCGTATCTTTCTTGCCGAAACAAGAAAGATACCCGCCGGAGGCATAATAATACCCCCCTCCGAATCTCGGAGGGGGCAATGTTTTGCGTTTTACATGATACCCACGACTACGCTGCACACGGCAAACAGAATCATGGTGATCAGGGTCAGAGCGGACAGGGCAGAGGAGATCTGCACACGCTCTTCGGCGGCATCGGTGAAAATGGGGATGATGAAGGGGGAGGGCAGGATGAACAGCATCACAGCCGCACCTTCGAAGATCATACCATTCAGGAGTGTGCGGTTCAGCAGAATCAGCACACCCAGCATGACACCTGCGATCACAAGACGCATAGCCACCATATTGCCGGTCTTCTTCCAGTTGATCTCACGGAGCACCAGGTCAAAACCAACAGCAAAGAGGATGATGGTGCCGGTGGGAGCGGAGATGAAGGAAGTGACGGACTCGATGATGGTGCTGACACCCCAGCTGCGGAAGCAGTCGTACAGACCGCTGGCGCCCACGATCAGACCCAGGATTACGGCGATCAGGGTGGGGGAGGTCAGGAAATCGTTAATGATGGCCTTGGGACTGGTCTTACCGGTCAGAAGCATCTTGTAGAGGGTGAAGACGAAAATCTCCTGGCCCAGCACCAGCATAGCGAACTTAGAAGCGCTCTCGTCGGGGAACAGCAGGGCAAAGAGGGAGAAGCCCAGCATACCTGCCTCAAAACCGGAGGCCAGGAAGGGAGCGACCTTGCTGCCGGACTTACTGACTTTCACCCACGCAAAACCCAGAGCCAGCATGATGGTGCAGGTGATAAAGATGATCACCGGCAGGATCAGGGCGGACATGGTGTATTCCGCGGTGGCAAAGGAGTTGAACAGTACGAAAGGCAGGGTCAGATTGACGATGACCTTCTTCAGGGTATCCACACCGTCACGGGTGAGAAAACCCTTGCTTCTGCACATCATACCCATAGCCAATGCCAGGAAAACTGGCAGGGCGGTGGAAATGACAGAAATCAGCTTATCCATAAATTACTTGATAACGCCCTTCTGCAGGATGATGTTTGCGTAGATAGCGGTTTCGCCGGTCTGGATGATGCAGTAGCAGTCCTGAGCCTCATCGTAGAACTTGAAACGCTCGTACTGGCCAACAGCAGCAGCGCCGCGGTCGTCATACTTAGCGATGATTTCCTTGTAGGTATTCCAAATGGGGATCTCCAGACCCTTGTCCTGCTCGCCCACTTCCATGATCATAGCGGGGGTATCCACATAGGTATCCAGAGGAATGACCTGCAGGATTGCGTCCAGGATCTCGGGAACGCCGTGGCCGTCAGCACGGATGAAGATCGCATTCTTAGCCTTAGCCATACGAGCGCCGGGGAAGTTGCCGTCGCCGATGCAGATGCGGTCGGAGTGACCCATCTCAGCCAGGACCTTCAGCAGTTCGGGGGACAGAATGGGGGGGATGTTCTTTAACATGGTATTGACCTCCTAGGTTGACTTTTTCTTTTTAAGAATTTACAATAAACAAAACAAAGCAAAGGGGATGCGCACATGGATTACGCAGCACAGGTTGCTCTTTACTCCAAGATAGCAGAGGAAAAAGGCCTTGTCAACAGCCTGGAGGGAAATCTTTCCCTCATTGACAGAGCCACGGGAAATATTTACATTACGCCCTCTCACAAGGCCAAGGCATTGCTGACACCGGAGGACATCTGCGTGGTGGATCCTAACGGGGAGCAGGTCGGCGGCAGAGGAAAGAAGTCTTCCGAGTTCTTCCTCCATGAGGCGGCCTACAAGGCAAGACCCGACTGCAACGCGGTCTTCCATTGCCATGTGCCCTACTTAAGCGCCTATGCATTTGCATATCAGGATTTTCAGACGGATCGGAACACCTTCCTGCACAAAATCTTCGGGGATATCGTGTGCCTGCCTTACGGCGAACACGGCACCCACGATATCCACAAGGGCATTGAGGAGGCCCTGGAGGGCCGTCCCGTAGCCCTGTTGGGCGGCCACGGTGTGGTCTGCGTAGGCGAAGACCTGGAAGACGCCATCGGCATCTTAGAGGCGGCAGAAAACTATGCCAAAACTATTTGGATCCGGGATCATGCATAACAAACGCACCAATACCGGCCCCCTTCGGGGCACCTCCCCTTACACAGGGGAGGCTTTTATCCGTACTTTCAAAAAATGGCGGTCTTTCGACCGCCATTTTTTATTTTGGGAAGAATTACTTGTACATGGGGCCGTAGGTAGCGCAAGCGCGGTAATCCTGGCCTTCCTTGTCCATG
>JAFOBK010000188.1 GCA_017381835.1 Oscillospiraceae bacterium
GAAGGCCACGACAAGTGGGCTAACAAGGTTGACGGCGCTACCATCATCGTTGAGGTTGCTGTCTCCGCTACCACCGAGGCTGTTGACGTTCAGAACGCTGCTAACGCTCTGCTGGCAAAGGCTGACCTGGCTGCAGTCTTCTGCTCCAACGAAGGCACTGTTACCGGCTTCCTGTCCGCTGTTTCCGACGGCGAGGATCTGGCTGATGGCGCTAAGTACGCTGACCTGATCGTTGCTGGTTTCGACGCTGGCGCTGCTCAGAAGAACGCTGTCCGTCAGGGCTGGTTCTACGGCTCCGTCACTCAGGACCCCTACCACATCGGTTACTACGCTGTTGAGATGGCTATCGCAGCTGCTAACGGCGAGCCCGTTGCTGATAAGGACACCGGCGCTCAGTGGTACAACGCTGAGAACATCGACGATCCCATGATCGCTCTGCTGGTTTACGACTAATTCGTACCCGGAACTGAATCAATCCTAACGGCTTGAACCGACCGGCACCACTTCGGTGGTGCCGGTTTTGTCAGTCGGGGAGGCCCGACAGCCAATTCGTGCACAGCTGGTCAGTGAACGGTGGGCCTTTGGGTACCGCTCGGTATCGTTACGTTATCTTCATCGGCAGTGCGGTTTTGTCCGTAGCACGGACAGGCAATTCGTGCCCGGTGCAGAGTTAATCGAAAAGCTCCTGGGTACCGCTCGGTATCGTTCCTGCGCCGCAAACTGTTTATCCACGTCATTGCGAGGGCATTTATGCCCGTGGCAATCCGTTCCCTTTTCACCGCTGAATGGTATACATGCCTTGTGTATAGCATTGAACTGTGAAGACAGAGGAAACTGGAGGTACATACATGGCAAAAATGAGAAATCTTTTGGCATTTGACCTGGGCGCCAGCAATGGCCGTGCGATCCTGGGCCAGTTCGACGGTGAGAAAATCACCATGACCGAGCTGCACAGATTCGAGAACAACTATGTGGAAATGAACGGCGTGTTCTACTGGGACACCCCCTATCTCTACAACAATCTGAAGAAGGGCCTTCAGGCCTTCAAGCAGGGTGGCTACGGCGACCTGGACTCCTTCGGCATCGACACCTGGGGTGTTGACTACGGCCTGCTGGACAAGAACGGTCACCTGGCTGGTGTACCCCGTTCCTACCGTCTGGGTGTGCAGGCTGATATCGACGCTGTTCTGGAGAAGATTCCCGCTGAGGAACTCTACAGCCGCACCGGTATCGACACCAAGCTGACCTTTAACACCATCTATCAGCTCTACCGCAGACTCCGTGAAGAGGATTCCGCTCTGGAATGCGCTGAGACCATGCTGCTGACTCCCGACCTGCTGGGTTACTTCCTGACAGGCGCAGCCGGCACCGAGTACACCATCGCAACCACCACCGGTCTTTACAACCCCACCACCAAGGATTGGGACTGGCAGACCATCGAGGAACTGGGTCTTCCCAAGAAGATCTTCACTCCCATCGACAAGACCGGCACCATCCGCGGCTACCTGCGTCAGGAGCTTCAGGAAGAGATCGGCCTGAACGCCGCTGCATTCGTAGCTGTTGGCAGCCATGACACTGCATCCGCAGTTGCCGCAATCCCCGGTAAGGGCAGCTTCGCATTCTGCTCCTCCGGTACCTGGTCTCTGTTTGGCGCGGAAATGGACAAGCCCGACCTGAGTCCCGAGGCTCTTTCCCGCAGCTTCTCCAATGAAGGCACTATCCAGGGTTCTTACCGTCCCCTGAATAACATCGTTGGCATGTGGATCATCCAGGAATGCCGCCGCGACTGGCAGAAGCAGGGCATCGAGCTGAGCTGGGATGCCATCGTGGAAGCCGCCAAGGCTGCTACTCCTCTGGTTTCTGTTATCAACCCCGACGCTCCCGACTTCTATGCCGGCGGCAACATGGTTCAGAAGATCAAGGACTACTGCCGTAACACCAATCAGCCCGTCCCCGAAACTGTGGGTGCTGTGGCTCGCTGTGTTTACGAGTCCCTGGCTCTGAAGTACCGCAATGCTCTGGAGGGTCTGGAAGCTATGAAGGGTCAGCGCATCGACTCTCTGAACATCGTCGGCGGCGCTATCAACAATAAGTTCCTGGATCAGCTGATCGCTGACGCTCTGGACCGCGAAGTGGTCACCGGCCCCGTGGAAGGCGCTGCCATCGGTAACCTGCTGACTCAGGCTATGGCCCTGGGCGATATCAAGGATCTGGACGCTCTGCGTCAGGTGGTCCGTAATTCCGAATCTGTTGAAACCTGGACTCCCAACCATACGGCAGCCTGGGATGAAGCATATGAAACTCTGTTAAAACTTTTATAATTATAAAGGAGACGAATGATCATGAGCGTAGATATGACTAAGTGGCAGGAAATTGCCAAGGCAAACATCCACAACCGTCCCGCAGGCCAGGGCCGTCTGGCTGGTAAGATCACCATCGTTACCGGTGCCGCACAGGGCTTCGGCAAGGGCATTGCTGAAGAGCTGTACAAAGAGGGTGCAACCATCATCGTCGCTGACATGAACCTGCCCCTGGCTGAGTCCGTTGCAGCAGAAATGGGCGAGCGCGCATGGGCAATCGGCGTTAACGTCTCCGATGAAGAGTCCTGCGCTAACATGGTTGCTCAGGTTGTCGAAAAGTTCGGCGGTCTAGATATCATGGTCGCTAACGCAGGTGTTGTCCGCTCCGGCCCCATCGCTGAGTTCGAGAAGAAGGACTTCGACTTCGTTACCGCTATCAACTACACCGGTCTGTTCCTGACCTGCAAGTACGCTGCCATCATCATGGAAGCACAGCACGAGGCTGATCCCGAGGCTATGTTCGATATCATCGCTATGTCCTCCAAGTCCGGCCTGGAAGGCTCCAACAAGAACTTTGCTTACGCAGGTTCCAAGTTCGGCGCTATCGGCCTGGTTCAGTCCTTCGCTCTGGAGCTGGCTGCTTACAACATCAAGGTCAACGCTATCTGCCCCGGCAACTACCTGGATGGCCCCCTGTGGTCCGACCCCGTCCGCGGTCTGTTCGTTCAGTACCTGCAGGCCGGCAAGGTTCCCGGCGCTAAGACCGTTGAGGATGTCCGTAAGTTCTACGAGTCCAAGACTCCCATCCATCGCGGCTGCCTGCCCATCGACGTTGCCCGCGCTGTTATGTACTGCGTTGAGCAGAAGTACGAGACCGGCCAGGCTCTGCCCGTAACCGGCGGCCAGGTCATGCTGAACTGATAGAGGAACAGCCATGATCGATATCAATGTTCTGAACCTGCTGAACGCACCTACCCGGGAAGAGCGTATCGCAAATCTGCGTGAGGTCCTGAAGACCACCACCTTCCCCGAAATGGTGCCTCAGTACATCAATAACCACATCCACACCACCTACTCCTTCTCTTCTTACTC
The DNA here is from genome assembly GCA_017381835.1 of Oscillospiraceae bacterium. Next base: position 3,393 of record JAFOBK010000188.1, read on the forward strand.
TCCCACCGCAGCAGTTTACGCTGCCCGTATGGAGGGTCTGTGCACCGCCGGTATCATCGACCATGACTCTATTAGCGGCGCCGAGGAGTTCCTGGAGGCTGCCGAGATCATCGGCATCCCCGTTACCATCGGTATGGAAGCCCGCATTTCCATGGACGGCACCCGTCTGGAAGGCCGCCGTACCAACAACCCCGATCAGGTGGGCGTTTCCTACATGACCATCCAGTCTGTACCCCACGACAAGATCGCTACTTTGACCGAGTTCTTCAAGCCCTACCAGGCTGCCCGTCATGAGCGTAACCGTAAGATGATCGCAAAGATCAACGAGCTGGTTGGCGTAGAGCTGGACTACGACCGTGATGTTCTGCCCCTTTCCGAGGCCGCTAATAACGGCGGTGTCACCGAGCGCCATCTGATGTACGCACTGGCCATTGAGCTTACGAAGCAGGTGGGCAAGGGCGAGCCCATGATCGAGAAGCTGACTTCCTTGGGCATGAACCTGAGCGAAAAGCAGAAGGCACTGCTCAGCGATACCCAGTACCCCTTCTACGAGTACGATGTGCTGGGCATGCTGAAGGGCACCTTCGTTCCCAAGATCTTCATCGACGCTACCACTGAATGCCCCAACCTGAAGGACATGGTGAAGCTGTGCAATGAGATCGACGCATACCTGTGCTACGCTTACCTGGGCGACGTGGGCGACTCCGTCACCGGCGATAAGAAGGCCCAGAAGTTCGAGGACGATTACCTGGACGATGTGTTCGAGTGCCTGAAGGAAGAGGGCGTTAAGGCCGTCACCTATATGCCCACCCGTAACACGCCCGCTCAGCTGGAGCGCCTGAGAGGCCTCTGCGACCAGTACGGCATGTTCCAGATCTCCGGTGAGGATATCAATACTCCCCGCCAGAGCTTCATCATCAAGGCTATGGAGAACCCCATGTTCCAGAACCTGATCGATGCTACCTGGAAGCTGATCGAGCACGAGAAAAATACTTAATTTACTATATATTACAGGAGGAATTTCATTATGATGACCAAAGCTGTCCGTATTTACGGCAAGAATGATCTGCGCCTGGACGATGTCCAGCTGCCCGAAGTTGGTCCCGACGACGTTCGTATCCGCGTAGTTTCCGACTCCCTGTGCATGTCTTCCTACAAGGCAGCCATCGAGGGCGGCGACCACAAGCGTATTCCCGATAACTGCCACGAGAACCCCACCGTTCTGGGCCACGAGTTCTGCGGCGATATCGTAGAAGTCGGCGAAAACTGGAAGCATAAGTATAAGCCCGGCGACAAGTTCGTTATCCAGCCCGCTCACTACCACAAGGGCTCCCAGATGGCTCCCGGCTACTCCTACAACTACTGCGGCGGTAACGCACAGTACGGCAATGTCCCCATCGAGACTCTGCTGGAAAACTGCCTGCTGCCCTACGACTCCGAGACCTACTACTTCGGTTCTCTGGCTGAGCCTCTGAGCTGCGTTATCGGTACCTTCCACGCTATGTACCACACCAAGGCCGGTTCCTATGTCCATGAGATGGGCATCAAGGAGGGCGGCAAGATGGCACTGCTGGCATCTGTTGGCCCCATGGGTCTGGCTGCTATCGACTACGCTATCCACTGCGACCGTAAGCCCAGCCTGCTGGTCGTCACCGATATCGACGAAGCTCGTCTGCAGCGCGCAGCTTCCATCTACACCGTAGAGGACGCAAAGGCAAACGGCATCGAGCTGCACTACGTCAACACCCGCATGGAGAACGCTACCGCTTACCTGCGTGAGCTGACCGGCGGCACCGGCTACGACGATGTAGTCTGCTTCGCTCCTGTCAAGCCCGTCATCGAGCAGGCTGACGATATCCTGGGCTTCGACGGCTGCCTGAACTTCTTCGCAGGCCCCACCGACTCCCAGTTCAAGGCTCCCTTCAACTGGTACAACGTCCACTACCTGTACACTCACGTTGTCGGTACCTCCGGCGGCAACACCAACGATATGCAGGAAGCTATCGCTATGATGAACGCAGGCAAGCTGAATCCCTCCGGCCTGGTCACTCATATCGGCGGTCTGAATGCTGTTATCGACACCACCCTGAACCTGCCCAAGATCCCCGGCGGCAAGAAGCTGATCTACACCCAGATCGACCTGCCTCTGGCAGCTATCTCCGACTTCGAGGAGCTGGGCAAGACCGATCCCATGTTCGCTGAGCTGGACCGTCTGTGCAAGGAGAACAACAACCTGTGGAACCCCGCAGCTGAGAAGTACCTGCTGGCTAACGCTAAGAAGATCTAAGTTTAAATTCCATCGAAAGACCTCCCCCTAAGGGAGGTCTTTCCTAAAATAAGGAGTATTTTATGGATTTTTCCAAGACTATATTGGGCATTGAGCTGGGCTCCACCCGTATCAAGGGTGTGCTGATCGATGAAAATCACCAGGTCATCGCCTCCGGTTCCTATGGCTGGGAAAATAAGCTGGAAAACGGTGTCTGGACTTATGCCCTGGCTGACGCGGTGAAGGGTGTGCAGACTTGTTTTGCGGAAGTGAAGGCAGATGCGGAAGCCAAGTTCGGCAAGCCTCTGACCACCGTAGGCGGTATCGGCGTGTCCGGTATGATGCACGGCTACCTGGTATTTGATAAGGACGGCAATCAGCTGGCACCTTTCCGCACCTGGCGCAATACCATCACCGCTGCCGCATCCGCAGAGCTGACGGAGCTGTTTCAGTTCAACATTCCCCAGCGCTGGAGCATTGCCCATCTGTATCAGGCGATCCTGAACGGCGAGGAGCATGTGAAGGAGATCGGCAGACTCACCACCCTGAGCGGTTATATCCACACCCTGCTCACCGGCAGCTTCGTCACCGGTATCGACGAAGCCTCCGGTATGTTCCCTTATGACGATACCATCGGCGACTTTGACGCAGAGCGTGTTGCCAAGTTTGACGCACTGGTAGAAAAATACGGCTTCCCCTGGAAGCTGAGAGAGATCCTTCCCCAGGTTTTACCCGCAGGTGCCTGCGCAGGCTGCCTGAGTGAGGAAGGCGCAAAGCTGCTGGACGTTACCGGAACTCTCCAGGCCGGCATTCCCATGTGTCCCCCCGAAGGTGACGCAGGTACCGGCATGGTTGCCACCGGCGCTGTTCATCCCAGAACCGGCTCTATTTCTGCCGGTACTTCCGCATTCTCCCTGCAGGTGCTGGAGCGTCCTCTGAAGGGCTACTATCCTCAGATCGATGTGTGCTGCACCCCCGGCGGCAAGACGGTTGCCATGGCTCACTGCAATAACTGCACTTCCGATATCGATGCCTGGGTTGGCCTCTTTGCGGATGCAGCCAAGGTGCTGGGCTTTGAGGTCAGCATGAATGATCTTTACGGCAAGCTCTTCCGGGCTGCCCTGGAAGGTGACGCCGATTGCGGCGGCATCATCTCCTTCAACTACCTGGCCGGTGAGCACCTGACCGAAACTGAGGTGGGCCGTCCCATGGTGGTGCGGCTGCCCGGCGCGAAGATGAGCGCAGCCAACTTTATGCGCTCACAGCTGAATGCAGCGGTTGCAACTCTGCGGCTGGGTATGCAGCTGCTCCAGGAAAAAGAGCAGGTGGAGAGCGATATGCTCTTAGGCCATGGCGGCTTCTTCAAGACTCCCGGTGTGGGTCAGCAGATCCTGGCCAATGCTCTGAATGTGCCTATTTCCACCATGGAGACCGCCGGTGAGGGCGGCCCCTGGGGTATGGCACTGCTGGCAGCTTACATGGTGCGCAAGGAAGAAGGCGAGACCATGGAGGAGTACCTGAAGAATAAGGTCTTCGCCGATGCCAAGAGCGTCAGCGTGAATCCCGATCCTGCCGGTGTTGCCGGATTTGAAGTGTACCTGAACCGCTATAAGGCAGCCCTGGCAGCCGAAAAGGCCGCCGCTGCGATGAATTAAATATGCTGTCATTGCGAACCAGTCCGCAGACTGGTGTGGCAATCTCCTTCTTAAACTGGGGATTGCCACGGTCACTTCATGACCTCGGAATGACGGAGAAAAATGTAGTATTCCTAATACGAAAGGAACATTCCTATGAACTATGATGTAACCGCGTTAGGCGAACTGCTGATCGACCTGACTCAGAACGGTATGAGCGAGCAAGGCAACCCTATCCTGGAGGCAAATCCCGGCGGCGCTCCCTGCAATGTGCTGGCTTTCCTGGCAAAAATGGGCCATAAGGCTGCTTTCATTGGCAAAGTCGGTAAGGACGGCTTCGGTGAGCAGCTGACCAAGGGCCTGGTGGAGACCGGTATTTCCACCGAGGGTCTGCTGTATGATACCCAGGTGCATACCACCCTGGCAGTTGTCCACACCTACGCTGACGGTGACCGTGACTTCAGCTTCTACCGCAATCCCGGTGCTGACATGATGCTGAAGGCCGGGGAAGTGAAGGAAGAGATTATCCGCAATTCCAAGATCTTCCACTTTGGCTCTCTTTCCATGACCGATGAGCCTGTGAGAAGCGCCCATCTGCATGCCCTGAAGGTTGCCGAGGAAGCCGGAATTCTCCGCTCCTACGATCCTAACCTGCGTCCTCCTCTGTGGCCGAACCTTGATGTGGCCAAGGAGAATATCCTGGAGCTGATGGGTCATTGCGATATTTTGAAGATTTCCGACAATGAGATCCAGTGGCTGTCCGGCAAGGAAGACTATGACGAGGGCATCGCATGGCTTCGTGAGCGCTATGATATCCCCCTCATTTTCCTGACCCTGGGCAAGGACGGCAGCCGCGCTTATTGCGGCGATGTGCGTACCGAGCAGCCCGGCTTTAAGCTCAACACCATCGAGACCACCGGTGCCGGCGATACTTTCTTCGGCTCCGTGCTGCACCACATCCTGGAGAAGGGCTTCCGCCCCTACACCAAGGAAGAACTGGACGAGATGCTCCGGTTTGCCAACGCAGCCGCTGCTCTGGTCACCACCCGCCGCGGCGCTCTCCGTGTCATGCCCTCTATGGATGAAATCGCAGAAGTCCTGGCATAATGCTTTTCAAAAGGCCACCCACCCGGGTGGCCTTTTCTTGTGTTGCATCCATCATGTAGGGACGATCACTGATCGCCCCTACGGATTCTAACGAGGTGCGTTCGTACTTGTAGGGCGGGGGCTTGCTCCCGCCCAAAAAACTTTGCTTTGTACAAACGGGCCGTCGAGGGCGCCGGCCCCTACGGATTCCAACGCACCGATTGCGTGATTGTAGGGGAGGGTCTTGACCCTCCCGCACTGTAGACATTCTACATTTTTCAAAGCCGAATGTGAGAATTGTAATGGATTTTGATTCTTTGGTTGACAAATGTTTACTAGGGAGTTATGATTGAGATAATTTCCTTATGAGAGGAAAGTCTCATTTACTTTTTGGAAGAAAGAGAGAAAATTGCTATGAAAAAATGGATTGCAATGCTGCTGGTTCTCGTTATGGCGCTGACCATGGCAGCCTGCGGCTGTGAGCATGAATTTGCGGCAGCTACCTGTACCGCTCCTTCCACCTGCACCCTCTGCGGCGAGACCGAGGGCGAAGCCCTGGGCCATGTGTGGATGGCAGCAACCTGCGAAGATCCCAAGACTTGTGAAGTCTGCGCTGCTACCGACGGCGAGGCCAAGGGTCACACCATGGTAGAGGCCACCTGCGAAGAGGCAAAGCACTGCGAAGTTTGCGACCTGGTAGAGGGCGAAGCTCTGGGTCATACCTGGGTGGATGCTACCACAGAAGCCCCCCAGACCTGCGAAGTCTGCGCAGCTACCGAGGGTGAGCGTATCATCACCGACGAGCGTTTCACCACCGCTGCAACCAGCCATCTGCAGGGCAAGTGGATGATGGAAGTCCCCATGGACGGCGAGATGATGGGTATTCCCGGTTTCCCCGAAACCACCATGAACTTTGTCATGAACCTGAGCAATGACGGCCATATCGACTTCACCGTGGAAGTCACCGATGCCTTCATGGAGTCCATGCGTCTGTACACCATCGAGTCTGTCTATGTTGAGTTCGAGGCACTGGATATCAGCAGAGAGGATGCTGATGTGATGTTTGCCGAGAGCTATGGCATGTCCATCGAGGAGTATGTGGATGCAGAGCTGGCAGGTCTTGACATGAACGAACTGTACAGCTCTCTGTTTGCGGCCATGAATTTTGGCGGTGTCTACTATGTTGAGGGTGATCAGATCTTCTCCGCAGGCGACTGGGAAGACGAGATGATCGGCGATGTCTATGTGCTGGAGGGCGACAGCCTGACCATCGAGACCCTGTACCAGGATCTGGGCATCGAAGGCGTATTCACCCGCGTTGTAGAGGAATAATTCTTTAGTTTTGAAAAGACCACCCACTCCCTGGGTGGTCTTTTATTGTGTTGCATCCATCATGTAGGGGCGATCAGTGATCGCCCCTACAGATTCTAACGAGGTACGTTCGTACTTGTAGGGCGGGGGCTTGCTCCCGCCGAAATAACTTTGCTTTGTACAAACGGGCCGTCGAGGGCGCCGGCCCCTACGGATTCCAACGCACCGATTGTGTGATTGTAGGGGAGGGTCTTGACCCTCCCGCACAGCATGCACGTTGCACTGCTGAAAGTCCAATGTGAAGCCGCATAATCCTTAAAACATGTCATCCTGAGAGACCAGCGGGAGTCGAAGGATCTTCGCACCACCGATACTGCCAAGATCCTTCGATTCGCTGCGCTCACTCAGGATGACAGACCTGGAAGATTGAATCTTTTCGCCGAAAGTCCAATGTGAGACCGGGCGGTTGCATTTTTGCGGTTTGTGGATTTATATGAATAGTGGTGATTTTTACCTTATGAAGACCGGCTTTCCATATGATTGTTTACAATTCGTTCAATTGACAATGCTCTGCCGGTCACTTACAATGATAGTAACATCACCGATGGAAAAGTTCCCCTTTTTGGGAAATAATACGGAAGAAAGAGAGAAAAGCCTATGAAAAAATGGATTGCTGTATTGCTGGTTCTTACCATGGCGCTGACCATGGCCGCCTGCGGCTGTGAGCATGCATTTGCACCCGCCACCTGCAACGCACCCTCCACCTGCACCCTCTGCGGTAAGACCGAGGGTGAAACCCTGAGCCATGTGTGGATGGCAGCCACCTGCGAAGATCCCAAGACCTGCGAACTCTGCGGCGTAACCGAAGGCGAGGCCAAGGGTCACGCATTGGTGGATGCCACCTGCGAAGACCCCAAGCATTGCGAAAACTGCAGATACGAAGAAGGGGAGGCTCTGGGCCATACCTGGCTGGAAGCCACCACCGAAGACCCCCAGACCTGTGAAGTCTGCGCTGCAACGGAAGGCGAGCGGATCATCACCGACTTCCGCTTCAACACCGAGGCCACCAAGGACATTCAGGGAAAATGGATTTTTGAAGTAAATATGACCGGTGAAATGATGGGAGATCCTTCTATTACGGAAGATGTCCCCATTGAGCTGATCCTGGATTTCAAAAACGACGGCAACTTTGGCGTTAACGTTCAGGTGACTGACCGGTTTTTGGAAGTGATGATCCAGTATGCGGTGGATGATATCTACGCCCAGGCTGCCGCGGAGGGCATCAGCAAAGAAGAGCTGGATGCAATGGTCATGGAAGACACCGGTATGACATTGTATGAGGGCTTTGCCCAGGAGATGAATAAGGATACCTTTAATGAAATCTACACCAAATTGTTCGAAGCCTTTGGTACCTTTGGTGTCTACTACATCGATAACGGTATGTTCTACTCCGGTGCCGATTGGGATGTGATGATGGATGTCTATTCCTATACGCTGGACGGCGACAATCTGACCCTTAAGGACTTCATGTACTTCGGCGAAGAGACCTTCGATATTGTGGGCAAGCGCCTGGTCACAGAAGAATAAAAACCTTAGTCCACCGCTCCGGCGGTGGACTTTTTCACTGCCATTTTCTACGCAGGCGATCGATGATCGCCCCTACAGATTCTAACGCATTGCGTCCAACCATGTAGGGGAGGGTCTTGACCCTCCCGCACAGCAGGCACGAGCTATTCGCCGAAACCTCATGTGGAAACGCATAATCTTAAAAATATGTCATCCTGAGCGACCAACGGGAGTCGAAGGATCTTCGCACCACCGATACTGCCAAGATCCTTCGATTCGCTGCGCTCACTCAGGATGACAGACCTGGAAGATTGAATCTTTTCGCCGAAAGTCTAATGTGAAAAGGGAAGATGCACCGCACGGGCGATTGATAATCGCCCCTACAGATTCTAACGCAGTGCGCCCTACATAAAAGGAAGCGAATATTTCTCTCATTGACAAATGCCCCTCTTACAAGTACAATAAACCCATAATTTTCTTATGAGGTGACCCATTATGGACAACAAACTGCGTATGGAAACCCTGGCCATCCAGGCCGGCTATAGCCCCGAGAGCGGCGAACCCCGCCAGATCCCCATCATTCAGAGCACTACCTTCAAGTATGCCACTTCTGAAGACATGGGCAAGCTTTTCGACCTGGAAGCATCCGGCTATTTCTACTCCCGCCTGCAGAACCCCACCTGCGATATGGTAGCTGCCAAGATCGCGGCTATGGAGGGCGGCACCGCTGCTATGCTCACCGGCTCCGGCCAGGCTGCCAACTTCTATGCCATGTTCAATATCTGCGGTTGCGGCGATCATATCGTGTCTTCCTCCGCAATTTACGGCGGTACTTTCAATCTGATCTCCGTCACCATGAAGCGCATGGGCATCGAGGCCACCTTCGTCAGCCCCGATTCTACTTACGAGGAGATCTGTGCAGCTATCCGCCCCAATACCAAGCTGGTATTCGGTGAGACCATTGCAAACCCCGCCCTGAATGTGCTGGATATTGAGGTCTTTGCCAAGGCTGCCCATGATAACGGCCTGCCCTTTATCATTGACAATACCTTCGCTACTCCCGTCAATTGCCGTCCCATCGAGTGGGGCGCTGACATCGTCACCCATTCCACCACCAAGTACATGGACGGTCACGGCGTGGCTGTGGGCGGCTGTATCGTTGACTCCGGTAAGTTCGACTGGACCAAGTATCCCGATAAGTTCCCCGGCCTGTGCACCCCCGATGACAGCTATCACGGTGTCACCTACACCGAGCGCTTCGGCCTGGAGGGCGCTTTCATCACCAAGTGTACTGCCCAGCTGATGCGTGACCTGGGCTCCATCCAGTCTCCTCAGAGCGCATTCTATCTGAATCTGGGCCTGGAGAGCCTGCCCTTCCGTATGAAGCAGCATTGCTCCAATGCCCAGAAGATCGCAGAATTCCTGCAGGCCAACCCCAAGGTAGCCTGGGTCAAGTACTGCGGTCTGCCCGGCGATAAGTATTACGAAGTGGCTCAGAAGTATCTGCCCAATGGCTCCTGCGGTGTCATCTCCTTTGGCCTGGTTGGCGGCAGATCGGCTGCGGAAACCTTCATGAAGCACCTGAAGCTGGGCTCCATCGAGACCCATGTGGCAGACTCCCGCACCTGCTGTCTGCATCCTGCCTCTGCAACCCACCGCCAGATGACCGACGAGCAGCTGGATGCTGCCGGTGTTGGCGCAGATCTGATCCGCCTTTCCTGCGGCCTGGAAAATGCCGAAGACCTGATCGCAGACTTTGCACAGGCTATTGACAAGGTATAAATATGTTCTTTCAAGCACCACCTGTTTTGCTGGCAGGTGGTGTTTTTTCTTTATCTCTGCGTCATTGCGAGGAGGCCGTTGGCCGACGTGGCAATCTCCTCCATAGGATGGGGATTCCCACGGTCCCTTTGCTCCCTGGGAATGACCTGGGTTATCCACATCCCCCTCCGCAGGAATTCCACAGAGTTTTTCATTTTTTGACAAAAAAGTGAGAATTCCAGGGGGGTAAACAGCCCAAAAACCCGGACCGGTTTGTATCTGTATTTGATATTGTTTTTGCATTTGTTGTTGTAGTTGTATTTGTATTTGTATATGGCATCCGATGCAATGCAAAACATGCAAGTGCATCAGGAAGCAGGGGAGAGGTAGCATTCCGGATCATAGCCATGGGCATCCAGCCATATTTCATAGGACATGACTGTTTCCCCGTGTTCGTTGGCCCATCTTGTATAAGCCGCGTATTTTTTCTTCATCACCTTTTTGTCGTACTGTAAGGAATCTACATCCAGCCTTTGCTGAATCAGCGGCCAGACAATGCGCAAAGTATCGGTCAGCTCTCCCACACAGCCGGTCTCGCCATACTCCAAAATTGCCTCGAAAAGTTTGCCTTTCTCCGCGTCCGGCAGTAATTTCAGCATTCCTCGCAGGTCAAAATAGACCATCACTCCAGGTTTCTTTTTCATTTATTTTCCTCCTTTAATTTTCTGGATGCTACCATTATAACACATATGTTCGAAAAAATCCTCCCACTTTTTTGTCACCTTATGAAATCCCTATGGCAAAGCTTGACAGATTGGAGCCGATAATTTATACTGAAATTGTATTCGATACACAAATAACGAAAAGGAAGTGGAAAGCGTTATGGAAGCTAAATACGAGGCGTTATTCACCCCCTGGAAGATCGGCAATGTGGAGATCAAAAACCGCATCGTCATGTGTCCCATGGGCGGCACCAGCCTCTTCGGTTGGTTTGAATTGGGCGGCTGTCATTTCGACAAGGAAGCAGCTAAGCTGTTTTTGGAGCGCGCACAGAATAATGTTGGTCTGATCATTCCCGGCATCGCACCCCTGCGGGATACCTTCTGGGGCAAGTGGCTGTGGCAGAATCCCAAGATGTTTGAAGACCTGGCTGAGTTTATGGAGCAGATCCATAAGACCGGCGCCAAGCTCTTCATTCAGCTCACTGCCGGTATGGGCCGCTCCTGGGCCATCACCGAACTGGTTGGCCCTCTGCATAAGAATAAGATTACCCGCGCATTGGTCAAGCCCATTCTTGACACCAGCCATGAGCTGGCTTCTCCCAGTGCGCAGCCTGCCCGTTGGGCACCTGACATCATCTGCCCCGAGATGACCAAGGAGCAGATCCATGAGATCATCGAGGCCTTTGCCAAGACCGCAAAGCTGTGTATGGATGCCGGTGTTGACGGTGTGGAAGTCCATGCTGTCCATGAAGGCTATCTGCTGGATCAGTTTGCCATCGAGTTCTTCAACAAGCGTACCGACGAGTACGGCGGCTCCTTTGAGAACCGCTACCGCTTTGCTGCCGAGGTTGTCAAGGCCATCAAGGCAGAGTGCGGCTCCGGCTTCCCCGTGTCCCTGCGATACTCCGTTGAGTCCAAGCTGAAGGGTTTTGCCGAGGGTCTTGTTCCCGGCGATACCGCTCCTGAAATGGGCCGTAATATGGAAGAGTCCGAGCGTGCTGCCAAGTATTTGCAGGATGCAGGTTACGATATGCTGAATGCCGATAACGGTACTTACGATAGCTGGTACTGGGCTCATCCGCCTATGTACATGCCCCAGAACTGCAACCTGGATGACGTTGCCCACATCAAGAAGTTTGTGGATATCCCCGTGGTCTGCGCCGGCCGTATGGAGCCGGATGTGGCTGCGGAAGCCATCGGCGAGGGCAAGATCGACGGTATGGGCGTTGCCCGCCAGTTCCTGGCTGATCCCCAGTGGATTACCAAGCTCTTGGAAGACCGTATGGAAGATATTAAGCCTTGTATCTGCTGCCATAGCGGCTGCTTCAACTTCTCCTCTTCCAAGGGTCACTATAACACCCAGGATCTGACCGATACCATGGGCCTGGCCCGCTGCGCTATCAATGCGGAAACCATGCAGTCCAAGAAGCACTACATTAAGCCTGCCCGCAAGCCTAAGAACATCGCTGTCATCGGCGGCGGTATCGGCGGCATGGAAACTGCCATCGTGGCAGCTAAGCGCGGCCATATGGTCACCCTGTATGAAAAGTCCCAGCAGCTGGGCGGTGTCTTCATCGCTGCCGCTGCTCCCTCTTTCAAGGAGAAGGACAGAGATCTGATCGCATGGTATCGCCGTGAGATCGCAAAGCATCCCAACATCCATGTGAAGCTGGGCGCAGAGATCACCGATATTACCGGCCTGAAGGCTGACGAGATCGTCATTGCTACCGGTTCTACCGCCAATAAGATCCCCGTTCCCGGTGTGGGAAAGTGCATCCAGGCGGTGGACTTCCTGCTGGGTAAGCAGGAGGTTGGCGAGAATGTCACTATCATCGGCGGCGGCCTCACCGGCTGTGAGATTGCTTACGAGCTGTACCTGCAGGGTAAGAAGCCTACCATCGTGGAGATGCAGGATGACCTGATCACCACCCCCGGCATCTGCCTGGCAAATACCAGCTTCCTGCGTGACTTCTTCAAGGCAAATTCTGTTCCCGTCCATCTGCAGACTGGCGTCTGCCAGATCCTGGATGACGGTGTGGAAGTCAAGGACAGCAACGGCGCCAAGTTCAAGATCGCCGCTGACTCTGTGATCCTCTCCACCGGCTATAAGTCCGCACCCGTTGTCCCCAAGGGCAAGCATATCCACCTGGTGGGTGATTGCGATAAGGTTGGCAACCTGCGTACTGTCATCTGGCAGGCCTGGGATGTTGCCATGAAGCTTTAAGCGGCGAGTCGCCGCGGACAATTCGTGACGAACCTGAGCGGTATTCGTTTATCCTCTTGGGTACCGCTCGGTAACGTTACATTGAGAAAAAATAAAAGGAGTAATTTCTATGTTCCTTACCGATGAACAAAGTGCCATTTTGAATGGTTCCAAAGGCGAGACCATGGCAAAGGTCATGAAGACCCTGGTCATGTATGGCGATGCCTTCGGTGCTGACAAGATGGTGCCGATCACTTCCGAGTATAACCACCTGGTCACTTCCTTTGGTCTGAAGATGATGAAGCCCGTTTTCGATCTGATGCAGCAGCTGATCGATGCCGGTGCCATCTCCCAGCAGAAGTTCTCTGTTGACCCCCGTCCCGTGGACAAGAATGTGCCCGCAAACTTCCTGCAGAACCTGATTTTCAATAAGATCATGTATGCCACCCAGGCATCCTATGAGGAGCAGCTGAAGGAGCTGGGCCTCATGAATAACGATGCCTTCACCTGCGCCTGCTACCTGGATCAGATGGGCAACAAGCCTAAGAAGGGCGAGATTATCAGCTGGGCTGAGTCCTCCGCTGTTGTCTATGCAAACTCCGTCCTGGGTGCACGCTGCAACCGTAACTCCGGCATTATGGACATTATGGGTTCCATTGCCGGCTTTGTCCCCAATTTTGGTCTGCTCACCGATGAAGGCCGTAAGGCCACCTGGATCGTAAAGGTCCAGTGCGAGAAAAAGCCCGAAGCACAGCTGCTGGGTTCTGCCATCGGCATGAAGGTCATGGAGGATGTACCCTTCATCACCGGCATGAACAAGTGGCTGGGTACAGAGCTGAACGATGAAAACTGCGCTTATTTGAAGGACTTCGGCGCAGCCACCGCCTCCAACGGCGCGGTTGGTCTGTACCATATCGAGAATCTGACTCCCGAAGCCAAGGAGCAGGGTGCCGGTCTCATCGCCGAGGGCGCAAAGGTTTACGTCATCGACGATGCGGAACTGGAGCGAGTGAAGAACAACTATCCCGTCATGTGGAAGAATGTGGATGCCAAGCCCAAGCTGTGCTTTGTTGGCTGCCCCCACATGAGCCTGCAGCAGTTAAAGGACTGGACTGACAATGTGGAAGCCGGTCTGAAGGCAGCCGGCCACAAGAAGGTGCTGGTTCCCACCGTCTTTACCTCCGCACCCGGCGTCATCAAGGAATTTGAGAAGACACCTTACGCTGCCCGCCTGAAGGCCACCGGCGTCATTCTTTCCTACATCTGCCCCCTGATGTACATGAATAACCCCCTGTGCAAGTCCATGCCCGTTATGACCTCTTCCAATAAGCTGCGTACCTACACCACCGCACGCTACTACACCGAGGAAGAGATTCTTGAAAGAATCACGAAAGGAGTGTAAGCCAAATGAGAGAATTTAAAGGCCGCGTTGTTACCCCCGGTACCGTTACCGCCCCCGCCCTGGTCTCCCATGGTGGTCTGAACACTCTGGCATCCTTCCAGGCTGCTCTGCAGTTTGGCGACAAGAAGGCCACCTGCGGCGACCAGAACAACCCCGATCTGTACAATAAGCAGATGCTGGGCACTGCTCTGTGCCTGCCTCAGACCATCGGCTCCACCACCGGCGGTTTGGTTCTGTACTGTGCCTGCGCCATGGAGCGTCAGCCTGCCTGCATGCTGTTTAGTAAACCCATCGACTCCCTGGCAGCTGCCGGTGCAATCCTGGCATCCGTCTGGCTGGAGGGCGTCAGCATGCCCGTTGTGGACTCCCTGGGCGACGAGTTCCTGGAGTATGTGAAGGACGGCATGACCGTCACCATCAAGGAAGACGGCCTGGTCTGCGTGGATTGACGGCTAGATAATTACTCATAAATGATAGCAAAACCCGACCTTGTTCTATAGGTCGGGTTTGTTTTATGCGGATTACTGCACCGGAATATTTGATGAACTATCGAAAAAGCGCTGCGGGAGGGGTATATAGGGGAGGGCGCCTGTTCTTGCGGGAGCAAGATCTCAGCGCCTCCCCTATACCGCATTCTTTGGTTACTTTCTTGGCGGAGCAAGAAAGTAACGCCTCCGGCAGGGAAAAAGAAACAAGGGTGTCATTTGACACCCTCATTATTACGGTATTACAGCAGGGGAATACCTGCCTTCTCGCATTCAGCCACAGTCATCTCGTCCCAAATGCTGGACTGGACTTCGCCGATATGGGCGCAGCCCATCATCAGCAGACACAGACGGCTCTGGCCGATACCGCCGCCGATGGTCAGAGGCAGTTCACCAGCCAGCAGTGCCTTGTGGAAGGGAAGCTCTCTTCTGTGGTCGCAGCCGGCCAGGGTCAGCTGACGGTCCATGGACGCGGCATCTACACGAATACCCATGGAGGAGATCTCCAATGCCCGATCCAGCACCTCATCCCAGAAGAAGATGTCGCAGTTCAGCTGCCAGTCATCATAGTCGGGAGCACGATTGCCATGGGGCTTGCCGGAGCGGAGCTTGCCGCCGATCTGCATAATGCAGGCGGTGTGATGCTCACGGACATAAGCGGTTTCCCGATCGTCACCGGAAAGCTCGGGATACATGTCCTCCAGCTCCTGGGTGGTGATGAAGCTGACATTGGGATCCAGCTTGGTCTTCAGCTGGGGATAGCGGACATGGAGCATATCGTTGGTGTCGCAGATGGCCTTAACGATGGCTCTGACGATCAGCTTCAGATAGTCCAGATTCCGGTTATCCGCGGTGATGACCTTTTCCCAGTCCCACTGGTCCACGTAAATGGAGTGGATATTGTCCAGCTCTTCATCACGGCGAATAGCGTTCATATCGGTGTACAGACCGCCGCCGATGCCGAAGCCGTAGCGCTGCAGCGCCTGACGCTTCCATTTTGCCAGGGAGTGGACAACCTGCGCCTCCGCACCCACAGCGGGAACATCGAAGGAAACAGGACGCTCCACGCCGCTGAGGTTATCGTTAAGGCCCGACTGCTCGGTAACAAACAGGGGAGCGGACACACGCTTCAAATTCAGCGCATGAGAAAACTCATCCTGGAAATTTCTTTTGATATAGGCAATGGCCCGCTGGGTATCGTAAGCATCCAGGGTGGGCTTGTAGCCTTCGGGAATATAGATTTTGTTCATGGTAATCCCTCCCAATCTTAATAGTACTATTTTATTCAAAACTGGGAGAAAATCAAGAGAAAACATGAGGGATGGTAAAGGTTTGGAAAAAATCATAAATCAGCAGGGAAGGGGCATTATCCCATTGACGAATGTGTGAAAATTCTGATTTGTAGGGGCGACCATTGGTCGTCCGTACGGTACGATTTTCCTTTTCACATTGGACTTTCGGCGAAAAGATACAATCTTCCAAGTCTGTCATCCTGAGTGAGCGTAGCGAATCGAAGGATCTTCGCACTGTCGATACTGCCAAGATCCTTCGGCTCCCGTTGGTCGCTCAGGATGACATGGTTTAAAGATTATGCGTTTACACATTGGGGTTTCGGCGAATACGGTGGTGCATGCTGTGCGGGAGGGTCAAGACCCTCCCCTACAACGTGGGAAGCACTTCGTTAGAACCCGTAGGGGCGGCCATTGGCCGTCCGTGCGGTACAATTTTCCCTTTCACACTAGGTTACGGCGAATACGCAGTGTCTTCCGATACTCCACGTCATTACGAGGAGTGCGAAGCACGACGTGGTAATCCGTTCTCCTTGGGTGAGAGTTTCCTGTTCTGCATGCTTTTAGGGATACGGATTGCCACACCAGTGTGCTCACTACGACTCGCTAAGAGCCGGCTTTGCCGGTTGCTCGCTTGTACGCGCCTGCGGGCGCAGTGGTTCGCAATGACGGTGTATTCGAAATCAATTTCCGTTTCCACATGGTAATATCGGCGAATACGCAGATGCATATGGAATGCCACCCCTGCAATTGTGCATTTACATTTGCACTTTGCTGTGCTAAAATGAACACAATTATAAGGAGGGGTATACCTATGGATACTAGAAAACTTGCCGGCCTGGAACCCCAGGCAGTATTTCACTATTTTGAAGACATCTGCGCCATTCCCCATGGCTCTTACAACACCAAGGCAATCTCCGATTATTTGGTTGATTTTGCAAAGAAAAATAACCTGCGCTACATCCAGGACGATCTTAACAATGTGATCCTCTTCGGCGATGCCACCCCCGGCTATGAAGACCACGAGCCGGTGATCCTCCAGGGTCATATGGACATGGTCTGCGAAAAGGATGATGACTGCCCCATCGATATGGAGAAAGAGGGCCTGGATATCACCCACGACGGCAATTATGTCTTTGCCAAGGGCACAACCCTGGGCGGTGACAACGGCATTGCCGTGGCCTATGCCCTGGCTCTGCTGACCGACAAGACCATTCCCCATCCTGCCCTGGAAGTCATCATCACTGTGGATGAAGAAACCGGCATGGAAGGCGCGGCAGGTATCGACCTGAGTATGCTGAAGGGCCGCAGAATGCTGAATATGGACTCCGAGGAGGAGGGCATTTTCACCGTGTCCTGCGCCGGCGGTGTCAGAACTCAGATCAGCATGCCCGTGGAGCGCCGCGCGGTCTATGGCCCCTGCGTGCGCCTCACCGTTGAGGGTCTGCAAGGCGGCCACTCCGGTGTGGAGATCCACAAGCCCCTTGCCAATGCCAACAAGGTCATGGGCGAGTTCCTGGGCCGTGTTCAGAAGCTGATGCCCGTTTGCATCACAAAGCTCCAGGGAGGCGCCAAGGACAATGCCATTCCCCGCAGTTGCCAGGTGACCCTGGTAGCTCTCGGCATGTATATCGAGCGCATCAACGATGTGGCGGCGCAGCTCCAGCAGGAGATCCGTGAGCAGTATGATGAGCCGAATGTGATCATCCGGGGCGACGATGTGGATGCCCTGGGCGGCAATGCCCTCACCACCGAGTGCAGCGCCAAGCTGATCGGCCTGCTGAACGCAGCACCCAACGGTGTCCAGGCCTGGAGCCAGGATATCGAAGGCCTGGTGCAGACCAGCCTCAACCTGGGCGTTGTGAACTTAAGCGATAAGCTGGAGCTGACCTTTGCTATCCGCAGCTCCGTGAACCAGGAGAAGCTGGATCTGGCAAAGCGCCTGGAGGAGCTTGCCAAGTTCTATGACGCGGAAGCTTCCCACAAGGGCGATTATCCCGCCTGGGAGTATAAGAAGGACTCCCAGCTTCGCGATACCATGGTGAAGGTCTATAAGGAAATGTACAATGCCGATGCCCAGGTGGTTGCCATCCATGCGGGCCTGGAATGCGGCCTCTTAAGCGAAAAGCTGCCCGGCCTGGACTGCGTGTCCATCGGCCCCGAGATGCACGATATCCACACCAGCCGTGAGCGTTTGGGCATTGCCTCCGTGGGCAGAATGTGGCAGTATATCCAGGAAGTTCTGAAGAATCTGTAAGAATTCACTTGTCATTCCGAGCCAGTGCTCACACTGGCGTGGGAATCTCCGAGAGCAATGGGGATTGCCACGGGCATAAATGCCCTCGCAATGACACCGCAAAATGAAAGGAGATAAATATGGGACTTATTAAAGCAGGTCTTGGCGCATTAGGAAGCGTTTTGGCAGATCAGTGGAAGGAGTTTTTCTACTGTGATGCGCTGGATATGGATACTTTGCTTGTCAAGGGAGAAAAGCGCACCTCCAAGCGCAGCTCCAACAAGGGCAGTGATAATATTATCTCTAACGGCTCCGGCATTGCCGTTGCCGACGGCCAGTGTATAATCATCGTAGAGCAGGGTAAGGTAGTGGAAGTCTGCGCCGAACCCGGCGAGTACACCTACGATAAATCCACCGAACCCTCCATCTTTTCCGGTAAGTTCGGTCAGAGCCTGATCGAAACCTTCAAGCTGGTGGGCAAGCGTTTCACCTACGGCGGCGACACCGGCAAGGATCAGCGTGTTTACTACATCAACACCAAGGAGATCATGGGCAATAAGTTCGGTACTCCCAGCCCCATTATCTTCGAGGTCACCAATAAGCGCCTGGGCATTACCCGTACCGTCAATGTCCGCTGCAACGGTGTCTATTCCTACACCGTTTCCGACCCTCTGCTGTTCTATACCAAGATCTGCGGCAATGTGACCCAGCGTTACACCCGTGATCAGATCGATGAGCAGATGAAGGCCGACTTTATCTCCGCTCTGCAGCCTGCCTTTGGCGCGCTGGCAGCGGAGGAACTGCGTCCTGCCCAGATTCCCGCCAAGGCCAATGAGCTGAAGGCAGCCATGAACCAGGCGCTGCAGGCTGACTGGGTAGACCGGGGTATTACCGTGGAGAAGATCTCTTTGAATCCCATCACCCTGAACGATGAGGATATGAAGAAGATCCAGGATATGGAGGACTCTGCTGCCTACGGCCAGAATGCCTTCATGATGGCAGGCCGTATGGGCGCTGCCACCGCCAATGCCATGGAGACCGCAGCGGGCAATTCCGCCGGTGCTATGACCGGCTTTATGGGCATGAATATGGCCGGCGCTGCGATGGGCGGCGGTTTCAACGCAGCCCAGGGCTTCTACAATATGGGTGTGCAGAACCAGCAGGCAGCTCCCGCGGCTGAGGGCTGGAAGTGCGCCTGCGGCGCTGTGGCCACCGGTAAATTCTGCACCGAGTGCGGTGCCAAGAAGCCTTCCGCAGGCGCCTGGAAGTGTGTATGCGGCCAGGAGAATACCGGAAAATTCTGCTCCGAGTGCGGTGCGAAAAAGCCTCAGATCCGCTGCGATAAGTGCGGCTGGGAGCCGGAAAACCCCGCCAAGGCACCTAAGTTCTGCCCCGAGTGCGGCGATCCTATTACCGGTGCTGACCTGGGTTAATGCCTATGGAAACGCTGCTGGAATATAAATGCCCAGCCTGCCACGGTGCCATCCGCTTCGATGCATCCTTACAGAAGATGAAGTGTCCTTATTGCGACACCGAGCTGGAAGTGGAGGCCCTGCAGGAACTGGATGCGGTGCTGCAGGAGGAACATGTCAGCGACTATACCTGGCAGCAGGAGCCGGAGGGACAGTGGACCCAGGCTGAAAGCGAAAACCTGCGTACTTACACCTGCAAATTCTGCGGCGGCGAGATCATCGCCGATGAAACCACCGCTGCCACCCATTGCCCTTATTGCGACAATCCGGTGGTGATGACGGGTCAGTTTGCGGGCACTCTGCGGCCTGACCTGGTGGTGCCCTTCAAGCTCACCAAAGACCAGGCCAAGGAAGCACTGGCCGGTCACTTACATAAGAAACCCCTGCTTCCCAAGCTGTTTAAATCCAAAAACCGTATCGAAAGCATCCAGGGCATGTATGTGCCTTTTTGGATCTTCGATACCGCTGCCGATGCCAGCATCCGCTACAATGCCACCCGTGTCCAGCATTGGAGCGACAGTCACTACAATTACACCCGCACCAGTTTCTATAAGCTGGTTCGGGAAGGCAGCATTGCCTTTGATAATGTGCCCGTGGACGGTTCTTCCAAAATGCGGGATGAACTGATGGAGTCCATTGAGCCTTACGATTTGTCCCAGGCGGTGGATTTCCAGACGGCTTATCTTGCCGGCTACCTGGCGGATAAATTTGATGTGGATGCGGACACCTGCAAAACCCGTGCCAATGAGCGCATCCGCAGCACCACCGAGTCCATGTTTGCCTCCACCGCCGTGGGCTATGCCACGGTGACCCCGGAAAACAGCAACATCCGCCTCCAGGACAGCCGTGTCCGCTACGGTCTGCTTCCCGTGTGGATCCTCACCACCCGCTATCAGGACAAGGCCTATACCTTTGCCATGAACGGTCAGACCGGCAAGCTGGTGGGCGACCTGCCCATCGACTGGAAGCTGTTTTGGACTTATCTTCTCTCCATCGGCCTGGGCAGCGGCGCGCTGATCAGCCTGATCGCCTGCCTGGTTGGCTAAGGAGGTAAGGTCATGAAAAAAGTATTTCTTTTGATTTTAGCGCTGGTGATGCTGGCTCTTCCCGTCACCGCGGCGGGAGTGACCCTCCAGGGCAGCGGCACCACCAGCCAGGAAGGCAATAAGCTGACAACCAATCTGGTGCTGGATCGAGAAGGCCTGCTGGAGCAGGTGGATCGGGCATATCTGGAAACCCTGTATCAATCGTTCGCGGTCGAACATGGCTTTACCCCCATTTTATGCACCGTACCCAGCTTTGAAGGCATGCAGCCGGATGCATTTGCCGGCATGCTCTATGATAAGATGGGCTACCCCGCCGACGGCATCCTCTACCTTGTGAGCCTGACGGAAGGGGAGTGGTACATCCTCACCAACGGCGAGTGCTACTACCGGATCCCCGACCACATTTCCCAGCGTATGGGTGAAATCCTGGTGGAATACCTGCGGGATGGGGAGTACTTCGAAGCCTTCCTTCAGTTCCCGGAGCTGGCGAAAGAGGCCTACCTGGCAGGAGGAACCGGCGATAAGAGCGTCCTGGAAAAGCCGAAAAATTACGGGAAAACCATTGCTATCTGTATGAGCGTCGGCCTTGCCATCGGCGGTATCGCCGCCGGTATTATGGCCGCACAGATGAAGTCCGTAAAGTCCCAAAAGGGCGCGGACAGCTATGTGCGCCAGGGAAGCATGTCCATGCATAGCAGCCGGGATATCTTCCTCTATTCCAACGTGAGCCGAACCCCCAAACCCCAAAATACATCCTCCGGCCGTTCCGGCGGAGGCAGCCGCGGCGGTGCCGGCGGCAGGATCTAAGAAGCCAAAGGAGAAACCATGAGAAAATTATTTGCTGTGCTGCTGATTTTTGCGCTGGCGGTGTCCGTCAGTGCCCAGACCCCCTTTGTGGTGGATGATGGCGGCCTTTTGAATCTGACGGAGGCAGGGGAGCTGGAAAAGCTCTGCGCCGATTACTATGATACTTATGGCTTCACCGTTGCCGTCCATACGGTGGAGACGCTGGAGGAAAAACCCGCCGCTGCCGTGGCAGCCGAGGTCTATGAGGCCGCCGGATACGGCAATGACGGCGCGCTGCTTCTCATTTGTGAATATGAAGGCCAGTGGTATATCTACACCTCCGGTCTGTGCGCCCGTCTGATTTCCGATGAGGATGTGGCTGCCATCGGCGGAGAGATCCTGGATGACCTGCAGTCTGACAATTACGGCAAGGCCATTGAGACCTTCGCAAAGCGCTGCGCGGAGCCGGTTTCCAAGGAAATGGTGAACCGTGAGCAGCAGTCCGCCAAAACCCAAAAGACCAACAATCTCTATGTGGTCTTTGGTATGGTGGGCGGCCTGGTGGTAGGCTTCATGGTGGCGTTGCTGTTTGCCGTTGGCAAGCGGGAGCGGAAGAAGCCCCAGAAAAGACAAAAGCCTGCCTTCCCCGGAGAAGAAAATACAGAAATCTGATCATTCAGGGTGCGCCAATAAGGGCGCACCCTGAATTTTTTGTGCGTTCTGAAGCACCGCTGAAAAGTTAAAAAAATCTTAACCAATGAACAGTTGATTTCCTGGTATTTCCTCGGTATGATAAAAGCACGAAATAATGTATCCGTAACGGAGGAAATGATTATGAAAAAATGGATTGCACTTTGCCTTATCCTTGCCATGACCCTGACTATGGCAGCCTGCGGCGAGGCAGAAAATGCCGTGTTCGTCCAGTCTGTTGCCGAGCTGGGCAGCCTGGGCGGTATTGCCCCCGGCGATAAATTCCCCGGTGTGGTGGTATCCGAGAACATCACCGAGATCAATAAGGATCCTCAGATGGTGGTGGAGGAGCTGTTTGTCCGGGAAGGCGACGATGTGACCGAAGGCCAGGAGCTGTTCTCCTACGATACCCAGCAGATGCAGCTGGCGCTGGACAAGCAGCGGCTGGAGCTGGAGCAGCTGGAGGCAGCCATCGAGAACTATCGGGATCAGATCGCAGATCTGGAAAAGGATCGCAACAATGCCTCCAATAAGTTGGAGTACACCATTCAGATCCAGACCTTGGAAGTGGATCTGAAGGAAGCGGAAATCAATGTGAAGGCCAAGCGGGATGCAGTTGCACAGTCCGAGATGCTTCTGGAAAATACCGTGGTGGTTGCCCCTGTGGACGGCCGCATCCAGTCCGTTTCTGAAAACGGTATGGATAACTACGGCAATCCCTTGCCCTATATCACCATTCAGAAGTCCGGCTCTTACCGGGTGAAAGGTACTTTGGACGAACTGCAGCGGGGCGCCATTATGGAAGGCGTCCGCCTGGAAGTGCTGTCCCGTACCGACGGCAGATCCTGGACCGGCACCGTCAGCCTCATCGACTACGAAAATCCCACCCAGGGCAACGGCAATGAGATGTATTACGGCATGGCCGCCGATGAGATGACCTCCTCCAGCAAATACCCCTTCTATGTGGAGCTGGATGATACGGAAGGCCTGATCCTGGGTCAGCATGTTTACCTGCAGCTGGAAACCCAGGCCGAGGAAACCTTCGCAGGCCCCTCCATCGGCAGCGCCTTCATCGCCTATGATGAGGACGGCAGCACCTATGTGTGGGCCGATCAGAACGGCAAGCTGGAAAAGCGTCCCGTGGAGCTGGGCGAGTACAATATGATGAATGATACCTTCCAGATTCTCTCCGGCCTGTCCGAAGAGGACTATATCGCATTCCCCGACTACGAACTGTGCGTCGAAGGCGCTCCCACCACCAAGGTGGAGCCTGCGCAGATGGACACCACCCAGGATGTTGAACTGGAGGGTGTTTCCATGGAAAGTGTGGTGCTGGGCTGATGGCAATTGTAGCGATGCAGGACATTTGTAAGGACTATTACCAGGGCAAAGAGCCGGTAAGAGTGCTGAAAAATGTGAACCTGACTGTAGAGCCGGGAGAATACCTGGCAATCATGGGCCCCTCCGGCAGCTGCAAGACAACCTAGATGAATCTGATC
>JAFOBK010000189.1 GCA_017381835.1 Oscillospiraceae bacterium
GCCTGGAGAGGTTCTCAGGGAGGGCGGCTCGAAACCGGGGTATAAGGAATCGGCTCTATCCGCAGACCCGAAAGGTTTCGCGGTCAGCATCCTCCCCTGAGTCGGTTCTTTGGTACCTTTCTTGCCGAAACAAGAAAGGTACCCGCCGGAGGCAAAGATATTTCCTTTTACGGTTTCTTATGTTATACTATATATAAATAAGGAGGTGAGACCATGGCAAAGCTTTCTGATCCCATTACGATATTAAAAGGTATCGGCCCCACCAAGGCCAAGCAATTCGCAAATCTGAACATCTACACCCTGGAGGATCTGATCTGCCACTTCCCCAGAGGTTACGAAGACCGCACTAAGCTGGTGCCAATTGAAAAGCTGGAGGTAGACAAGCCTGCCTGCTTCAAGGCCATGGTCATGAACTCCCCCCGCACCGCCCACATCCGCAAGGGTCTGGACTTAACCAAAGTGCAGGTGGCCGACCACACCGGACGGCTGACCCTCACCTTCTTTAATCAGAAATACACCGCCGAACAGCTGCAATACGGCCAGGAATATATTTTCTACGGTGCCGTATCCGGCGATTTTATCGGCTATAATATGACCTCCCCGGTCTTCGAGGCGCTGGATGCGCCCCCCGTCACCACCCGCCGGATCCTGCCCATTTACCCCTTAACCGCCGGTCTTTCCAACGCATCCGTGTTAAAGGCGGTGCAGCAGGCACTGACCCTCTGCGATCCTCCCAAGGAGATCATTCCAGAGGCCATCCGTAAGGAGTACGGCATCCTGCCGGCAGAGCGGGCCTACTATGCCATCCACGAACCGGTCTCCATGCAGGAAGCGGAACTGGCCAAAAAGCGGCTGATTTTTGAAGAATTCTTCATTTTCTCCGCAGGTCTTTCTCTCATGCGGGCAGCCCGTGCTACAAAAACCGCTCCGTTTTATGTAAACCGGAATTTGGAGCCTTTCTATGCTTCTCTGCCTTTCCGTCTGACCGGTGCCCAGCAGCGGGCCATCGGCGAAATTTCCGATGACTTTGCCAAAGGCGCACCTATGAATCGGCTGGTGCAGGGCGATGTGGGCAGCGGCAAGACTATGGTAGCAGCGGCTGCGGCCTATATGGCTGTGAAGAACGGACACCAGGCCGCCATGATGGCCCCCACGGAAATCCTGGCCGAGCAGCATTACGCCGGTCTGTCCCGGCTGTTGGAACCTTTGGGTATCCGCTGCACCCTGCTTACCGGCTCTCTCACCGTTAAGCAAAAACGGGAGCGTCGGGAGCAAATCGCCGCAGGTGAAGCAGACTTCATCATTGGCACCCACGCACTGGTATCCGACACCACCACATTCTGTGACTTAGGTCTTGTGATCACCGACGAACAGCACCGCTTCGGTGTGGGACAACGCTCCAAGCTGGGTGCCAAGGGCAATGACCCCCATATGCTGGTCATGTCCGCCACTCCCATTCCCCGCACCCTGGCACTGATCCTTTACGGCGATCTGGATGTGTCCATTCTGGATGAGCTGCCCCCCGGCAGAGAGCCAGTGGACACTTTCCTGGTAAACGAGAGTTATCGCGCCCGCATTAATGCCTTTATCCGCAAGCAGGTAGCGGAAGGCCACCAGGTCTATGTGGTCTGCCCTGCGGTGGAAGAAAGTGAAGCGCTGAACTTAAAAGCAGCTTCTGTCTGGGCGGAAACCCTGCAGCAGACCGTCTTCCCCGATCTGAAAGTGGCGCTGCTCCACGGCCAAATGAAGGGCGCGGAAAAGGATGCGGTGATGACTTCCTTTGCCAATCGGGAAGCGGATATCCTGGTAGCCACCACCGTCATTGAAGTAGGTGTGGATGTACCCAATGCCACCTTGATGGTCATTGAGGACGCAGACCGGTTCGGCCTTTCCCAGCTCCATCAGCTGCGGGGCCGTGTAGGCCGGGGCAAGGCCAAAAGCTTCTGCATTCTCACATCTCACAACAAAAATCCCGATACGCTCCAGCGGATCAAGGCCTTCTGCAAAACCAACGACGGTTTTAAGATCGCCGAAGAAGATCTGGCGCTGCGGGGTCCCGGCGATTTCTTCGGTTCCCGTCAGTCCGGTCTGCCGGTGTTCCGGGTGGCCAATCTGGCCTGCGATCTCGTAACCCTGAAGCAGGCCCAGGAAGCCTCTGCAAACTGGATCAACACCGCCGGTACTGCCGACACACCGGAAGGCGAAGCCCTCCGCGCACGAATCGGACAGCTATTCCTGCGAGCTGAGGGTACTATGAATTAAAAAAATGCACCCCATAGGGGTGCATTTTTTATTGCTCTTCTTTCTTTTCCGCGTTCAGGGGGTCAACCACGATGTCCTTATAGGGGTTGACGATGACAGTGCGGTAGGTGTGGTAAATGACCATACCGGGCTTCCGGTCGGGGGTCTTTTTCACCTGCTTCACCAGGGTGGCATCCACGGGGATGTTCTGACCACCGGTACTTTCGGAATAGTAGGCTGCCAGCTGAGCCGCCTGGGTGACGGTATCATCGGGCGGGGTAGTACCGCCGCAGGAGATGATCACATGGCTGCCGTGGACTTTGGAGGCATGAAGCCACAAATCGTCCTTTCTTGCCATTTTAAAGGTCAGCTCATCATTCTGCCGGTTATTGCGGCCCACATAAATGGGGTAGCCATCGGTGGATTCAAAGCGCATAGGAGGCACTTTACCCGCCTTCATCTTCCGCTTACCGGTGTCCTGCTTGATATAGCCGCCGGCCTGCAGTTCCTGGCGGATCTCCTCCAGTTCCGCATCCGTATCTGCCCGGTTCAGTTCCTCCAAAACTGACTGCAGATACTGCAGCTCCTGCTCACCGATAGAAAGCTGCTTGGTCAGCTCCTTTTCCGCGGTCTTCATGCGGGCATAGTCTTTATAGAACTTGGCCGCATTCTGCTGAGGAGAGAGAATGGGGGAGATGGGTACGGTGATTTCCGCCATATTTTCATCGTAGAAGTCCTCCACGGTGACGGTGGTAGCGCCCTTTTGGATCCGGTGAATGTTGGCGGTGAGGATATCGCCCAGCTGACGCAGCCGTTCCCGGTCAAAGGTAGCCTCCAGCTCTTTCTCCTGGATGGCCATTTTCCGCTTCAGACGCTGGCACAGATTCTGCACGGTCTTGCGGACGGTCTGGCTCTTCTGCCGCATCGCATCCTTCCGGTCACGGGTCACATAGAAGCTGTCCAGCAAACCGCCAAAAGAATCAGCCTGCAGCATCGTGCCGTACTGGCGGATGGGGCAGAAAGCAAACTGCTTGGGGGTGCCATCAGGGGCTGCGTAATAATAAGGTGCGGGATGATTCAAATGTTCCCGGAAGAACAGCCGCAGTTTCTCGGATACAGCAGGGATATCCATACCCTCCACTCTGGCATCGGTCTCGCCGGCTGCAAACAGCGCCGCTTCCCGGCAAACCAGGGGAGAAAGGCCACCGAAGGTGTCCATCAGTCGGTCGGCCAGCAGATCTGCGCCCACACCGGACAGCACTTCCTCAAAATCCTCATACTCCATGGGATCTTTTTTGGTGATAGGTTCCGGATTCTGATAATACATACCCGGCAGGGCAGGACGCTTGGAAGTCTCGTCCAGACCCACACGGCGCAGGCAATCGATGATCCGGCCGTCGGGCCCCAGGATATACAGATTGCAGGTTCTGCCCATCAGCTCCGCCACCAGTTTTTTCTGCACGCTGTCACCCATCTCATCGATGGTATCAAAGGTAAAGACAGCGCAGCGCTCCATAGGCGGCTGTTCAATGCTGCGCAGTCTGCCGCCGGACAAGTGCTTACGCAGCAACATGCAGAACATGGGAGGTTCCGGAGGATTTTCCGCTTTGGAATTGGTCAGGTGCAGGCGGGGTGCCGTAGGGCTTGCCACAAACTGCAGCTTATAGCGGCCCTCCTGACCCTTCAGATGCAGGATCACCGTATCCCGCACCGGCTGGTGGATCTTCTCCACTCTGGCATCGGTGCAAAGAGTTCGAATCTCATCCAGCACCGCTTTTAAATAAAACGCATCAAAGGCCATAGGTGCCTTCCTTTCAAAAATCTCTTGTAGGGGCGGATTCCATATCCGCCCGTGCAATATACAATAGCTATCGGGCGCATATAGAATGCGCCCCTACACTTAGCCTTCCATGCAGGCAGCAAACAGTTCCATGAGTCGGTCTTTTCTTCCCAGCAGGTACAGAGCGCCGAAGAGGGTCTCAAAACCGGTGGCCTTGGCATACTCCTGGGGGGTTGCAGACTTGGGTGCTGCATGGGTATGGGCATTCTTGCCCCGGCGAAAATAGTCCATTTCCTCTTCCGTCAGCATAGGTTTGATCTTATCGGCAAACTTTGCTTGGGTAGGTGCTTTCACCAGTTCCACCGTGTCTTTGTGCAGCTTCAGCACGGTCTTACCGCCTTTACTCACCAGATAAGACCGGCACAGCAGTTCATAAATTCCATCACCCACATGGGCAAGCCCCAGATTGGTGATCTCTTTCACCTGGTTGGGTGTCATTTCCATTGCAAATAAGTTTTCCATGGCATCCTCTTTCTGATTACTGAGAAATCGGCCGGTTGAAAGCTTCGGAATCGAAGGTGATCACCGTATAGTACTTCATCTTTTCTCCCCGGTCTGCCAGGGCAGCGTCGATGGTTTTACCGATGAGATTTTCCTTGCCGTTCAGGTCTGCGGGCAACGCCACATCAAAAATCAGATTGGTATGGTGTGCGCCTCGTACCATGCGAAAATCATGGAGATTCAAACGCCCATCTACGCTCTGCAGAGCAGTATAGATGGTTTCGCGCAGGCTATCCTGCTCCGGATCGCCCACCACCACGGGATCGTAATGGATCACCAGGTGAATATTGTGCTTTTCCAGGCACAGCCGCTCCAGATCGTCAATCAGTTCATGGCAGCTGAGGGGGTCTTCTGCCTGATCCATTTCCACATGGAGGCTGCCGAAGCGCTGGCCGGGGCCGTAATCGTGCACCATCAGATCATGGAAACCCAGCACACGGGGTTCTGCAGACAGCATCTGCGCGATCTTCTCTGCCAGCTCCGGAGAAGCGGACTCACCCAGCAGAGGGCTGATGGTATCTTTTGCCAGGCCAACGGCAGAGTAGAGGATAAAGATCGCAACCGCCATACCCATATAGCCGTCCACCCGGTAGCCGGTGAACTTTTCCATCAGCGCAGCTGCCAAAACCGCCAGAGTGGAGATCACATCGTTGCGGCTGTCAGCGGCGGTAGCCAGCAGAGCAGCGGAGTCGATATGCTTGCCCAGGGTGGTATTAAAGAGGCTCAGCCACAGCTTCACCAGCACCGAACCCACCAGCACGATCACCAGGGGGATGGAGAATGTTACAGACTCGGGATGCAGAATCTTCCCGAAGGAGGTCTTTGCCAGTTCAAAGCCGATCAGCAGCACCATCGCCGCCACCGCAAGACCGGACAGATACTCATAGCGGGCATGGCCGTAGGGATGCTCTTCGTCGGCAGGCTGTTCTGCCAGTTTGAAGCCGATGAGGGTCACAATAGAGGATGCCGCATCGGACAGATTGTTCATTGCGTCGGCGGTGATGGACACAGAACCGGAAATCGTGCCGATAATCAGCTTTCCGGCACACAAAACCGCATTGGCAAGGATGCCCACAACACCGGACAGCTTGCCGGTCTTTGCCCGAACCGCCGGATCGGCTCCATTTTCATGATTTTTTACAAACAGTCTTAACAGTAACTTTG
Source organism: Oscillospiraceae bacterium (assembly GCA_017381835.1). The sequence goes on from JAFOBK010000189.1 coordinate 5,747, forward strand.
TCATGTGAAAACTCCTGTATTTTCCCATAAATTTGTTTATTTCAGAACTCTACTCCCAGTAGAGTCGCAAATTCTACTCCGGGTAGCTCCCATATTCCCCGTTTCCCGCATTTGTGGGTTGTTTTCAGGGGGCAAAATGGAGTATACTACGGATAACATTTCCATTATAGTCCAGCCTCGGGCTACTGTCCACTAATATTTTTTAAGGAGTTTATCTGCCATGTCTTACCGTATTATTACCGACAATTGCTGCGATTTTCCCGCTGAGATGTACGAGGAGCTGAACCTGGCCGTAGTACCTCTGGTGGTACGCTTCCAGAACAAAGAAGTCAGCCAGTACAGCGAAAAATGGCTGAAGAAGATGTACGCCGGTATGCGCGAAGGCGAAGTGGCTACCACCTCCGCAGTCAATCCTCAGGGTTGGGCAGAAGTGATGGAGCCTGTGCTGGCAGCAGGAGATGATGCCTTGGTTATGGCTTTCTCCTCCGGTCTGAGTACCACTTACCAGTCTGCCGTCATCGCCGCAAATGAACTGCAGGAGAAGTATCCCGACCGGAAGATCCGCGTGGTGGATACCCTCTGCGCTTCCCTGGGTCAGGGTCTGCTGGTCTGGTATGCCTGCCAGAAGCAGAGCGCCGGTATGTCCTTTGAGGAACTGGGTGACTGGTGTGAAAACAACAAGCTGAATCTGTGCCACTGGTTTACCGTGGACGATCTGATGTTCCTGAAGCGGGGCGGCCGCATCAGCGCAGCCACCGCGCTGGTGGGTACCATGCTGCAGATCAAGCCCGTCCTTCATGTGGATGATGAGGGCCATCTCATCAATGTTTCCAAGGCAAGAGGCCGCAAGGCTTCCATCGAAGCCCTGGCAAAGAAGGTGGGCGAAACCGGTCTGCCCGGAGAAAACGACACCGTGTTCATCAGCCATGGCGATTGCCTGGAGGATGCAAAGTTGCTGGAGAAGATCCTGCAGGAGAAGTACGGTGTAAAGAGTGCTTTCATTTACTATGTCGGCGCCGTCATCGGCTCCCACTCCGGCCCCGGTACCCTGGCGCTGTTCTTCCTGGGCAACAAGAGATAATACTATATAATAAAAGCCTGCACATTGCTGTGCAGGCTTTTTCTTTTTAAATAGCAGTCAATATTCAAACGTTAATGGTGCCATCTGTGTTGTATACCCGTTCTTTCTCGGCTTGATGGTCACCCGCTTTGTGCTGACCTGGATTTCCCCCAGGTAATCCAATGTCACAGTTTCCGGCAAGTCTTTTTCAAAAAGCAGTTGGTCTTCCAAATCATACACCCGCAAAAGCGGAAAGAATCTGCAGGTATCGAGATACCGCAAATAGATCACAGCCTTGCGTTTTGCGCTGCTTTTTTCCTTGAACTTCATGGTCATCCCCTCGCCTTGTTCTGTTGCTTCCTGAATGCAGGCGAGAATACGGGCTTCGTCAAAGTCTTCCGATGCATAATATGTCACCAAAACGGTGCTGATCCAACAAACGATGACATCGTAGGATTCCGGTTCCCGGAGATGATTGTAAAGCTCCGCACCTATGGGTACATAGCAATTCCGCAGCCAGGGGTGATAGCAGTCTACCTCATCTGATAGATGCATGTTCTGGGCCATATCGGAGGGAATAAAGTGAATATACAGATGATCATACTCTCCTAAAGAGAATTCCTTCTCCCGCAGCTTCATAACGATCCTTTGCGTGATCGCGTTCAGCTTCTTATGGGCAAAATAAGTGGTAACATCCTCGCCGAATCCATTTTTCATTCCGCCTTTCAATAGCCGAATATCCCGGATGATTTTCTTTGCCATAAGAATCCGCCCTTTCGTCAAATTCAGGTGTTGCTATCTATCATTTTGCTTCCCAAAGGTTTTTCTGCATCCAGCAGGTTCCACACTTCTCATGATTACAATGGCAGCCCGACCAATAGCGGGGCATTTGTCCCAATGCTTCCAGGGGTGTGCCGATGATCTGCTCCAGTTCGGGTACCACGCTCTTTTCCAAAAAGAAATCAAACTCCTCTTTGTCAAGAGCCTGCCAGTCCATAGGGCTCATACCGTTTGGCGCTAATCTTGTAAAATAACAATCCCCATAGTCATTGGTGCCGCTCTTTCCTATGTAGAGGTTAAAGTAATATGCGTCGGAAAAGGCAGATTTTTGCGCATTGAACATCAGGTAGTAGGGATCTGCAAGGGTGCGTGTCCATGTGTTTGCTTTTTTCTTAAAGCCCAGGGGCTTCAGCTTTCCGTGAATCTGCCCGATAAACGCCTTTCTCTTTTCCTTTGCAATCAGCAGCAGTTCATCCTTTTGGGTCTTGGCATAGGAAGCGTACATATCCCCAATCTTCTGCTTTGCAAGGATTTCGTCCGGTGCATCACAGATCAGGAATTTTTCCCGAATGGTGATATTTTCATCGGAAACACCCAACTCGGCCAATGCGTTTTCGTCACCGGCCATCCGGGTAAAGGCAGTGGATGCATAGCCATAGGTAACTTCAATATAGGATTCATTACCCCGCAAATTCAAAACGAACGCGGTCAGTTCGGTCATGGGTTTGTAAAAATACATCCGCTGGAACGAAGAATCCCAATTCGTCGGCTCAGCCATGGAAAAGGCCAAAAGCGCCCTGCGGTACCGCTCCATTTTGTTTTGGATATCATGGGGTAACTGTTTCTGCTCCGCTGCCATGCCCATAACACCTCCGTCGGGAATCCGTTTGCTATATCCTATCATAAACACCCGGCATATACAATAAAAACCCCGGTGGGTTCTCCCACCGGGGTTTTGTTTTTTCCATTAGCCCAGAGGCATGACGGTCTTGCCGTACTCAGCGTTCAGGATCTGACCCATAGCGCTGTAGATCGCGGACAGGCCGCAGAAGATGCCTTCGAAGCCGGCGATCATGGTGATGGTGTGGTTGCCGGTGAAGTCACCCAGAGCCAGCAGCAGGAACAGGACAGTCAGGCTGCCGAAAACAACCTGGGTAGCCTTGTTGTGCTTCAGAGTGCCGATGAACATGAAGCCGGTGAAGATGCCCCACAGCAGCAGGTAGTAGCCCATAGCCACCTTGCTTGCAGCTTCGATACCGGATTCAGCAAAGGGATTGACCCAAATGAGAACCAGGGACCACCAGAACAGGCCGTAGGCGGTGAAAGCGGTGCCGGCGAAGGTGTTGCCCTGGCACAGCTCACGGATACCGGCGATGATCTGAGCCAGACCGCCCAGAGCGATACCCATAGCGACAATTGCGATGCTAAGGGGGAGCAGACCTGCGTTATGCAGATTCAGCAGTACAGTGGTCATGCCAAAGCCCAGCAGACCCAGAGGGCCGGGGTTGGCTACTTTGGTAGTAACAGCAGACATTGAGAATCCTCCAAATTTTTCTTTTTATTGTTTTCCGTTGCCATTATACGGAAAAGTCCGGGAAAAAGCAAGAAAAATCTATCATTTTTTCGATTTTTCAGCAGTTTTCAACATAAAAACGGCCTGCGTATCATACGCAGACCGTTTTATCATTATTTCTTGCCCAGCAGGCCGCTCAGAGCGCCCAGCGCATCGCCCACCTTATCCATGGTGATCTTTGCCTTAACGCCGTCCACGACCTTCTCCACCAGCTCGTCGGGCAGATCAATACCCACCAGTTCTTCCACAACCTTTACGGGGTTCTCTTTGAACTTCTTCAGCATTGCGGGGTTTTTCTTGATCTTCTCAACCAGCTCTTCGATTTTTTCCTTGATGTCGATTGCCATGATTACTCCTCAACAACCTCTGCCTCGGGAGCGTTCTTCTTGACGGACTCGATGCCGTTCTCGCAGCTTGCCTTGGTGACATAGCCTTCGGAGGTAGCGATGATCTCGCCGTTGCGTGCCTTCAGGCGGAAGCGGAACTCACCGGCCTTGTCAGCGTACATCTCGAACTTGGGATGGGTCAGCTGCTCGAAGTTCTCTACAGTCTGATCTTCCACATTTGCGATAGGAGCGTTCTTCATAACGCTCTCGATGCCGTTTTTGCAGGCAGCAGCGGTGGTGTAGACCTCGGAAGTAGCGATGACCTGGCCATTGGTAGCCTTCAGATCGAACTTAATGCCGGAAGCGACATTGCGAATAACAAATTTACCCATAATTTTATTTCCTTTCCCCACTTAACTTATGTGGATTAAACTCCATTTAAAGTATATCATGCATGGTAGATATTTGTCAATTCCTCCGGCAGGAAGCTTTTGTCCGCACACAGAAAACATTTTAAGAAAAATGGCGCAAAAATTTATTTTAAAACGAGAATGATTCCTATTGACAAATGGTAATCTTTGTGTTACAATTCACTTGTAAATAAGAAGCGTTCTTAAATAAAACAAGAAAGGAGTCGCTATGGAAACATCCAAGAAAAACTTCCGCAAGCGCACAGCCATCCTCTCCTTTCTGCGGCAGACCGATGAGCATCCTTCCGCAGAGATGGTATTTAACCACCTAAAGCAAGAGATCCCCGATCTGTCTTTGGGTACCGTATACCGGAACCTGAGCATGTTCAAGGCCCAGGGAGAGATCATCAGTCTGGGAACTGTGAACGGCGTGGAGCGGTTCGACGGCAATATTGAACCCCACGTCCACTTCATCTGCAACGGCTGCGACTGTGTTACAGATCTGATGCAGATCCATGTACCTGAGGAGCTGAACCAGCAGGTCAACAAGGCCACCGGCGGCGAAGTCACCATGTGCCACCTGACCTTCAACGGTTACTGCAAGGACTGCAAGGAAAAGCAGGACACAGCAACCGCGTAAAACTTAAGAAACAAGGGTATAGACCCTAAAATAATTGAAACATTATAGAAATTGAATTTTGGAGGAAAAATTATGAAGAAGTTTGTTTGTTCCGTTTGTGGTTACGTTCACACCGCTGAAGAGCTGGCCGCTGATTTCAAGTGCCCCGTTTGCCGCGTTCCCGCTTCCAAGTTTGTTGAGCAGAAGGGCGAGATGAAGCTGGCTGCTGAGCACGAGTACGGCGTTTACGGCAAGACCGTCAAGAACAACCCCGACATTTCCGAAGAAGATAAGAAGTACATCTTCGAGCAGCTGATGGCTAACTTCCAGGGCGAGTGCTCCGAAGTTGGTATGTACCTGTGCATGGCTCGCATTGCTCACCGTGAAGGCTATCCCGAAGTCGGTCTGTACTGGGAGAAGGCAGCATGGGAAGAGGCTGAGCACGCTGCTAAGTTCGCTGAGCTGCTGGGCGAGGACCTGGAGCCCAACATGAAGGCTACCACCAAGGACAACCTGGCATGGCGCGTTGACTGCGAGTACGGCGCAACTCAGGGCAAGTTCGACCTGGCTGCATGCGCAAAGAAGAACGGCCTGGACGCTATCCACGACACCGTTCACGAGATGGCTCGCGACGAGGCTCGCCACGGCCGTGGTCTGGAAGGCCTGCTGAAGCGCTACTTCAAGTAAGCAATATCTTTTAAGAGGGAACAGCCATCCGGTTGTTCCCTTTTTTATTTGCGGTAAACTTGCCATGTTATCTCTTTTATAGTATACTGTTAACAAAGACTAACACAATACATAGACGTTAGGAGAAGCACACAATGCATGACGCATTTATCAGCTATAGCACCGCAAATTCCTCTGAGGCCTATACTGTACGCAACTACCTCCAGCGCAGTGGTTGCACTTGCTGGATGGCACCGGATGATATTCCCGCCGGATCGGATTATGCCGAAGCGATCCCCAAAGCCATCACAGATTGCCGCGTCTTCATTTTGATTTTGTCCGTTGATGCCCAGAACTCCAACTGGGTGCGCAAGGAACTGGGCAAAGCCATTGACAAAGGCAAGACGGTGATTCCCTTTATGATCCGTGACTTCAAGCTGAATGACACCTTTGATTTTCTCCTGGAGAATGCCCAATGGTGTTATGCCTATCAGGATCGAAATGCTGCTCTGCAGAAAATGCTGACTGCAGTAAAAGGCCATCAGGGCGCTTACAGCTACAAACCCAAGCAGTCGGCCCCGCCTCAGCAAAAGTCTTCTGCGCCCAAAGCGGCTGCCCCCACTCCGAAACCGGCTGCCAACACCGCAAAAAAGCGCTCTGCCGACCCAAAAGTTCTCTCCAGATGGCTATACTGTCTGGCAATGTGGGGAACGTTCTGCGCTACAGTATGTGTGTTACTGGGCATATCCTTCTTTTTATCCCAACGCACTACAATAGGTAATGGTGCCATCGCCATTGTTGCGATTGGCATCCCGATTGCCATCTTCCTGACGGTTATGCTCCACAAAAAAGACAAGCTCACTGTTTGGATCCGGTCTGTGAAGCGCGGTAATATGATCCAAAAATTCCTGCTGTGGCTGGTGCTGGGTGTAGGAATCTTTGTTGTACTGGTCATTATCGGCGGCTTAACATATCTTCAGTTAGTAGGACAGGAGTCCTTTACCCAAGACAACATAAAACTTCTGGCAGTTATTTCCGGTGCTCTGTCCCTGGGTATCATGTCCGGTTGGCTGAAAAAATTCGTATTCTAAGTCATAACAAAAAGCAGTATGAGGACTTGTCCTTTGATATGTATCCAAATCAGAGAAAGATAAATTCCCATTTATGAACAGCATATATTATCGGAATTATGTGAAATAACAGAATAGAAACGGAGCGCTTGATCCTGAGAAAATTCCGCAAAGAGGCTCTGGGGAATCCCATTTGGAAAGATACCTTTGTGTATTCCCTGCTATCTACATATTAAACAGGGTCAACATATTGTTTGCGTGTTCGGTATTTCCATGGTAAACTATCCGGGCGAAATTCGGAAATAAAAGGAAAAACCCACTATGAAAACAAGAAGAATTCTGATGTCCCTGGCGGGTGTTCTCATCTGCGCTGTCAGCGTAGGTATTTTTAAAATTGCTGCCCTGGGTGTAGACCCCTTCCAGTCCCTGATGAGCGGCCTGGATAACTGGCTACCGATCCCCTTCGGTACACTGTATGTGCTGGTGAACCTGGCGCTTTTGGTATTCAGCCTGGTAGCCGACCGCCGCAACATCGGCATCGCTACCTTTATCAATCTGTTCCTGCTGGGTTACATCACCCAGTTTACTTACGATCTTCTGCAGTTGTGGCTGCCGAATCCCTCGCTGGCAGTAAGGATCCTCTGCCTGGTCATCGGTATCGTGGTCATCTGCTTCGGTTCCTCTCTGTATATGACCGCCAACTTAGGTGTTTCCACTTACGATGCTGTGGCTATCGTTTTGTCCGATAAGTGGAAGTGGGGACAGTTTCAGTATATCCGCATTTGCTGCGATCTGGTATGCGTGATCCTGGGTGTGGGTATTTTCCTTCTGTCCGGAGGTTCCCTTGCGCAAGTTCCCACCATTGCCGGCATCGGCACCATCATCACCGCCTTCTTCATGGGGCCTCTGATTCAGTTCTTTAATGACCGTATAGCCAAACCCATGCTGAAAAAATAACGAAAAGGAAGCAGGATATCTGCTTCCTTATTTTTTGAAAAATATTTTATAAATAAGAATAATTCCTATTGACAAATAGAAAAAGCTATGCTATTATATGGGTGTAAATAAGAACGGTTCTCAAATAGAGCCAATAACAAGAAATAAAATAATAAAAATAAAAAATTTTTGGAGGAAATATTATGAAGAAGTTTGTTTGCAGTGTTTGTGGTTACGTTCATTCCGCTGAGGAGCTGGCTGCTGATTTCAAGTGCCCCGTTTGCAAGGTTCCCGCTTCCAAGTTCGTAGAGCAGAAGGGCGAGATGAAGCTGGCTGCTGAGCATGAGTACGGCGTTTACGGCAAGACCGTCAAGAACAACCCCGACATCAGCGAGGAAGACAAGAAGTACATCTTCGAGCAGCTGATGGCTAACTTCCAGGGCGAGTGCTCTGAGGTCGGCATGTACCTGTGCATGGCTCGCATCGCTCACCGCGAGGGTTACCCCGAGATTGGCCTGGACTGGGAGAAGGCAGCATGGGAAGAGGCTGAGCTCGCTGCTTCGTTCGCTGAGCTGCTGGGTGAGGACCTGGAGCCCAACATGAAGGCTTCCACCAAGGAGAACCTGGCATGGCGC
>JAFOBK010000190.1 GCA_017381835.1 Oscillospiraceae bacterium
AACGGTAACGTTAGCCTGACGGCGGCGGTTACGGACATGGTCCCAGTCGATGAAGTAGATGTGAGCGAATTCGCCGCCATCCAGCTTGCCGTCCTTAATGGTCATGGTCTCGCTGCGGCCGAAGAAGACGGAACGCAGGTGGCCGTCGGTATTCATAGAGGTGAAGTTGCCGGGCTCGTCAACGTAGCGGCCGAACTGTGCGTGGATGGGGCCGGGATGACGGTAGTCACCTTCGTTGGTGTAGTCGGGGATCATCTTGCGCATGATGTCCAGCAGGTCGTGCTGCAGGAACTCCAGGTCGAAGGAGTCGATGTCGTGGGAGCACTCCTGAACCATGACGGAGCAGGTGGTGTGGTGGGAAACGATAGCGACGGTACCGTTCATAACGCCGGAATCCTTAACGATCTGCATGACTTCCTTGGAGATGTCGTGGAAAGTGGGGATCCAGCCGCGGGACTGCAGTTCCAGTTCCTTCTGATAAACTTTGAATTCCATAATATTTTTCCTCCAATTATTTTACTTTACATCAAAGATCTTTGCAGAATTATCATAGAAGATCTTTTGAACTTCTGCCTTGCCAAGACCCAATGTCTTGCAAGCATTCTTACAGGACAGGATTTCCTCATAGATGAAGAAAGAGATCTTGTCTGCCTCGGGGTAAGCAATTTCCCGCATATGTGGATCGGAAGATACATCGCCCAAGCTGTTCACAGGGATCTCGTTGATATAGAAACCGTTCTCCACAGTGCGGCGGGCTTTCATGCGGAAGATGGGGAAGTCAGTACCATAGATAAAACGGTCAGCGCCGTACAGGTCTAAAACCTTCTCCATCACAAACTGATTGGTATTGGCAGTGAAGTCCCAAATGCTTCTCTCAGAATTCTTCAAATAATCCAGCGCATCACCCAGATCCTCATTGGAGTAGGCTCTGCCTAAGTGGGCTACGATCAATTTGATATTGGGGTACTTCTGCTCGATCTCCAGCAGCTGCACGTAATTGACAGGGTCTGCCAGCCGCTTGGGACGGGCAATATGGATCTGCACCACCCAGCCGTGCTTATCTGCCAGTGCTAAGTGCTCATGGGGCAGGAAATCATAAATCCGGATCTCATTATTCGGGATATAGCTGGGAGCAAACTGCAGATACACCTTCAGTCCCTTAAAGCAGGGATTGCTGAGCACTGCACGTTCCACAGACTCTGCGCTCTGACTGGGGTGGGAGATGTACAGAGCAGGAAAATTATACTTGTTAGCGCTTTGGGCAACATATGCATTGTTCTTCTTAAGATCAATGGTGATCATAGGCTGGCCGTAGAGCACAGAGATGACCTTCTTATCAGGAAACAGCAGTCGGTTCGTCTCGTTCAGGTCTTCCACAGAATTGTCGTGGGCCACCATATTGGGCCATGCGCAGCTACGGTTGGCGTCGTCCTCGCAGAAATGGTTCTGTTCGTCCAACCAGATATGGGTATGGCAATCGATGAATGTATCCGGCAGGAAATCCTTTAGATGCTCTTCATAAAACCAGCTGTCATAAGGTTTCACATCCAACAGACTCATAGCGATTCCTCCCGGTTACTCACCAATGACCATGACCTGCACAGTTCTCGTTCTGCCACGGGTCTGGTCCCAGTCGATGAAGTGGATCCGGCCGAACTCGCCCAGGTCCATCTCGCCGTCCACGGCAACGATGGTCACGTTGCGGCCGATGACGGAAGAACGCAGATGCGCATCGGTGTTGTGGCAGCCGAAGTTATCCTCGCCATGCTCTTCCGCAAACACCAAAGCCTTCTGGCCGGGATGCAGGTACTGACCCTCGTAACGGCAGGTAGGCATCCACTCTTCGAATGCGTTTACCAGGTCCTGCTGCAGGGTCTCCAGGCCCGTCATGGACATATCGAAAGCGCACTCCTGGGTGATGACGGAGCAGGTGGTGTGGTGAGAGTAAACAACCACGATGCCGTCCTTCATCTTGGAGGCTGCGAAAATTTCCTTGACCTTGTCGGTCACATCGTGGAAGGAAACCGCACGGTGACGGGATTCCAGCTTAAAAGATTCCTTGTAGATCATAGTTTAGCCCTCCATTTTCTTCAGGTCGTCTGCTGCCCGGCGGGTAGCTGCAATCATCTCATCGATCATTGCCAAAGGGTCTTCCGCATTCATAATGCCGGAAGCCGCACCGGCTGCCTCGGAACCGGCCATGATGAAGTCATAGACCTGCTGACCGTTGGTAATACCGGCTGCCTGCTCAACCATAATGTCAGGATCCACTTCCTTGATGGCACGGATAGAATCCATAACATATGCCATAGGGCTGGCACCCTTGCCGCCGCCGATAATTTCGGAGGGTTCAGGATTAATGATGTCGGGATGCAGCTGAGCAATGGCCTTGGCCTCATCCAAAGTATCAGCGCAGGCGAACACCAGCATATCCAGCTCACGGGCACGGTCGATGGTCAGCTTCATCTGAGGCAAACTCATAGGCTTTTCGCAATGGTTGATCATAACACCGATGGCTCCGGCATCCTTGACACCTTCGGGCAGGATATCTGCGCAGCCGCGTCCGGGACGAAGGGTGTCCATATAGGTGCAGAACACCTTCAGATTCTTAGTATTCTCAGCAACACGGCGAACTTCCAATGCGGGGACAATAAACAGCACATCAATATCGTACTTTTCTGCTGCCTTGTCAGCTGCAATGGCATATTCCAGCAGCTTATCGCCCCAGACATAGTTCTTGGTACCGATCTCAAAATAAGGCACTCGAATGGTAGGTTTCATATTACATTCCTCTTTCTGAATGAATTTTATTTTTATTTTGTGGCTGCCCAGATATGGT
>JAFOBK010000191.1 GCA_017381835.1 Oscillospiraceae bacterium
ATTGCAGGGCCTTCTGCGTAGTACAGTTCCATGCCAATCTTCACGAAAGGCTTACGAGCGCAGTTTGCGAATTTGTCCAGGAATGCGAAAGTTGCTTCGGCAGAAGCAAAGTCACATGCTACAATTACGTCTTTACCCATTATTTTGCGCCTCCTATAATTTCACTTAAAGTGTTAATTCTATATTTATCCATAACTTCAGGCAGTTTCTCGATAATATCCCGGCATACGTAGGGATTGACCAGATTTGCCGCGCCAACCTCAACTGCGGTTGCGCCAGCCAGCATCATTTCAATCACATCTTCCGCAGTGGAAACACCACCCATGCCCACAACAGGAACCTTAACAGCGTTTGCTACCTGGTAAACCATCCGAACTGCTACAGGGAAAATAGCAGAACCGGAGAAACCACCCATCTTATTTGCGATAATGGGCTTTCTGGTACGCAGGTCAATACGCATACCCAGCATGGTATTGATCAGGCTGATACCGTCAGCACCGGCATCCTCGCAAGCTTTCGCAATAGACACGATATCGGTCACATTGGGAGAGAGTTTTACGATTACGGGCTTGGTGGTAACCTTCTTAACAGCTGCGGTAACTTCAGCAGCTGCCTTGGGGTCTGTGCCAAAGCTCATACCGCCGCCATGTACATTGGGGCAGCTGACATTGACTTCCAGCCAGCCAACCTGCTCTTCCTTATCCAGCTTTTCGCAGGTATATGCATAGTCAGGAACAGAGAAGCCGGAAACGTTGGCCATCACAGGCTTGTGGAAACATTTCTTCAGTTCCGGCAGTTCATGGGAGATAACTTTCTCCACACCGGGATTCTGCAGGCCGACCGCATTGATCATACCTGCGGTGCATTCTGCAATTCTGGGAGTGGGGTTGCCGAAGCGGGGATCCTTGGTAGTACCCTTGAAAGAGAAGGTACCCAGGCAGTTGATATCATAAAGTTCAGCATACTCATAGCCGTAGCCAAAAGTGCCGGATGCGGGGATTACGGGATTGTCCAGTTCAATACCACAGAGGTTTACACTCAGTCTTCCCATAAGATCTCCTCCTTCATCATCACAGGGCCTTCCTTGCAGATACGCTTGTAGCCGGTGAGGGTCTTGCAGGAGCAGCCCATGCACGCGCCGAAGCCGCAGCCCATGCGCTTCTCAAAGCTCATCTGTCCGGAGGTTGCGGATGCCTTATACACAGCCTTCAGCATGGGTTCAGGACCGCAGGTAAAGAAATGTGTGTATTCCATGTCTTTCAGCGCATCGGTCACAAAACCCTTAATACCATAGCTGCCATCCACGGTGGTAACCGTAACATCAGCACCCAAGGCCTTAAACTCTTCTTCGTAGAAAAGCTCAGACTTGGTATTAAAGCCAAGAATCACCTTAACTTCCTTGCCCATGTCGATCAGGCGCTTTGCAAGTTCATACATGGGAGGTACGCCTACACCACCACCCAGCAGAACAGGCTTCTCCCCTGCCAGGTCCAGGTTATAGCCGTTGCCCAAACCGGTGAGAATATCCAGCTTCTCACCGCAGGGCATCTTGCTCATCTGCTCAGTGCCGCCACCGACAACTTTATACACAATAGTCAGCACATCACCATTTACTTCGCAAACGGAGATGGGTCTGCGAAGATACTTACCTGCCAGCTGGATATTTACAAACTGGCCGGCAGCGGTAATTGCGGAGGTATCGCCCAGAAGCCGCATTCTGAATACGGACTCAGTCAGGGCAGTATTTTCAATAATCTCAAATATTCCCTGTTTCATAGCCTCTCCTTATGCGTCAATAGTGGAAATGGTCAGGGTAGTCTCTTCCAGTACGTCCAGCAGCACCTTAACGGTATCCAGTGCAGTGAACAGAGATACATTATGCTCGGTTGCAATCTGACGGATCTGATGACCATCGTTCTCATTAGCGCCGGGATCCTTGGTGTTGATCACATATGCAATGTGACCCTGACGCAGAGCGTTGGGGATCTCATCGCTGCCGCTGCTGATTTTGTTCATAGCATGGGTACGAATGCCGTTCTCCTTCAGGAACTGAGCCGTACCGCGAGTTGCTTCAATATTAAAGCCCAGCTGGTAGAAGCGGCGGATCAGGGGCAGTGCCTCTTCCTTATCCTTATCTGCAATGGTCGCAAAAACAGTACCATAGTTCTGCAGCTTCATACCGGATGCCTGCAGTGCCTTATACAGCGCACGGGTCATGGTCTTATCGTAGCCGATAGCTTCACCGGTGGACTTCATTTCAGGAGACAGGTAAGCATCCAGACCGCGAATCTTATTGAAGGAGAATACGGGAGCCTTAACATACCAGCGCTCCTTCTCGTCGGGATAGATATCGAAGATACCCTGCTCCTTCAGAGTCTTACCCAGAATGACCTCAGTAGCAATATCAGCCAGAGAGTAACCGGTAGCCTTGGAAAGGAACGGTACAGTACGGGAAGAACGGGGGTTGACCTCGATGATGAACACATTGTCATCCTTGTCAACGATAAACTGGATATTGAACAGACCAACGATGCCGATGCCCAGACCCAGCTTCTTTGCATACTGCAGGATAATGCCCTTCACCTTGTTGGAGATGGAGAATGTGGGGTAAACAGACACGGAGTCACCGGAGTGGACACCGGTACGCTCAACCAGCTCCATGATGCCGGGAACAAAGACATTGTGACCGTCGCAGATTGCGTCAATCTCTACCTCACGGCCTTCGATATACTTATCAACCAGAACGGGCTTGTCCTCATCGATTTCTACTGCAGTACGCAGGTAGTGGCGCAGCTGATCTTCATTTGCAACGATCTGCATTGCACGGCCGCCCAGAACGAAGGAAGGACGAACCAGAACGGGATAACCAATCTCAGCTGCGGCTTCAATGCCATCCTCGATCTTGGTAACCGCACGGCCCTTTGCTCTGGGGATATCCAGCTCATTGAGGAGGTTCTCAAATGCATTGCGGTCTTCAGCCTTGTCAATGGCTGCGCAGTCGGTACCGATGATCTTAACACCGCGATCAAACAGAGGCTGTGCCAGGTTGATTGCGGTCTGGCCACCCAGGGATGCGATAACACCGTCGGGCTTTTCAAACTCGATGATGTTCATAACATCCTCGGTAGTCAGAGGCTCGAAGTACAGCTTATCGGCAGTTGTGTAGTCAGTGGAAACGGTTTCAGGGTTATTGTTAATGATAATTGCCTCATAGCCGGCATTCTTAATGGTCATGACCGCATGGACGGTGGAGTAGTCAAACTCAACACCCTGACCGATACGGATGGGGCCTGCGCCCAGAACCACGATCTTCTTCTTGTTAGTCAGTACAGAAGCATTCTCTCCGGTATAGGAGGAGTAGAAGTAAGGAATATATGCGCCGGTATGGC
>JAFOBK010000192.1 GCA_017381835.1 Oscillospiraceae bacterium
GAAGAGATTCATACAATCCAAGATTGAAACGCTTCTTGCTCGTGAGATCATTGGCGGTGATATTGAGCCTGATACAACCTTGGAAATTGATTATGATAACTCCACGCTCGTAATAAAATAACGATCAGCCCTCGCTCCAAGTGAACTGCTTCCCGTCAAGTGGACAGTGAAATAAAATAAAAAATTTTCTTGCTTCCGGTGACCCGGTTTGGGTTGCCGGAAGTCTTTTTATGCCGCCAAGGGATAACTGTAGTGTTTTTCCATTGGCGTCAGAACACCCAGGTTGCGCTGTACGCGGCGGTTATTGTAGTAGATGATGTAGTTCTCAATCATAGAAACGAGTTCTTCCCGGCTCGTGAACCGTCTTCCGTAGTATCGTTCCCGTTTCAGGATGCCCCAGAAGCCTTCCATAGGGCCGTTGTCAATGCATTTGGCTACTCGGGACATACTTTGCTTCATCTTGGCTGCTTTCAACTTGTTATAGAACACTCGGTTTGTATACTGGAAACCTCTGTCACTATGGAACAAAGGATGTGCGTTTGGATTTGCTACTATGGCGGCATCCAGAGTATCGAACACAAGAGGATTATCGTTTCTATCACGGATGATATAGGCCACAATTCTGCGGTCATATAGATCAAGGATTGCGCTGAGGTACACCTTGTGTACAACAGGACCTTCGTACCACTTAAACTCTGTCACATCGGTCAGCCACTTTTCATTGGGCATACTTGCATGGAACTGACGGTTCAGCCAGTTCTTTGCTATGTGCTGCGGATTGGCAGCTTGTCTGGTACAACCGTTGTTCTTGTACTTAATGGTAGACTTGATATCCAGGCTGCGGCAAATTCGCAGTACCCGTTTCTCGTTCACATGCAACTTGTGGTCATGGACCAGATCGTCCTTAATACGACGGTAACCCTTGTCGGGACTTTCTGCATGGATCTGCTCCATAATCTCTGCTATCTTCTCATTTTCCACTTCTCTTGCGCACTTCTTGCCGCTGAGCCAGCGATAGTAAGCCGCTCTGGATACCCCCAACAAAGAACAGGTCAGTTCCACAGGATCTCCATATACTTCTTTGTTTTCCTTTATCGCCAGGTAGATGTGTGATTGCCGCACCTGGCTCAGCGTCCCCTCCTTTCGATCTCCTCCAATTTTTTTAGCAGTCGATTCTCCATTTCCAGCATCTTTAGCTTGTGCTTGAGCTGCTCAATCTCGATCTGGGCCTGCTCCTGTTCCGTCCGGGGTTGCTGATCCTTCTTCCGCTGGCCACGCCGATCCTCCAAGGCGCTTTCTCCGCCCTCTATGTACTTGAGGGTCCAGCTGCGAGCCTGCTGGTAGCTGACATTGTACTGAATTGCAGCTTCTCCGTAGTTCTTTCCATTGGCAAGACACGCTTTTGCAACAGCAATCCTCTCAGCTTGGGTAGTTTCTCTTCCTTTGGTCATACGGCTTCCTCCTGTCTGTTTTCTGAAATCCTTATGACCATTATACACCATAATCCACTCTCTGAGTTGACTGGTTGACCGAATCTTGTAAATTTTGCAAATCTCTCGTATGCTACCTCTGCCAGACAGATAGTCTTTCACTGCCGCTTCTTTAAGTGCTGAATCATATAGTCGGTTTCCCTTCTTAGGCAGAAACGCAGACACTCCCTCGGTTGAATATAGCCTGATCCAGTCTGCCACAACTGTTTTTGAAACACCTGCCTGTGATTCTGCTTCAGCTTGGCTTATCTTTCCTGCAATGCATTCTTTCACTATTCGTACTTTTTCTTCTAGCCGTATTCGCTTTTTTCCGGACATAAAAATACCCCCATAAGAAACAGTTTTCCTTTTCACTGTCTCTTATGGGGGTAGCATATCATCTTTTTCGGGACAGGGCGATTTTTTTGTTTACAGGAACTCCGCCAGCACTCGGTACCGGCCGAAGCCGTAGGAGGTATCCGACCGCTGGATTACCTTGCCGGTAATCTCCTTCAGCACCTTTTTGCTGAACACCGTGGAGCCGAAATAGCAGTTGAAATTGGTGGACGGCAGCACCACCCAGTCGGAATCCTCCGGCTTGTTCGCCTGATAGTAGGCAACTAGGGTGGTCAGATGCTCCAGTTTTACCTCACCCTGTACGAAGGGCAGTAATTTTTCTTTCTGCTGTTCTGTGATCTTCGCTTCCATCTCCCGGAGCGGCCCCAGGGTCAGCGCGTTGGCGATCACATCGTCAAACCGAACCTGCCAGATGGCATCCGTATGCTCCAGAAAGATGGGAATCCGGAACTGGCGCACCTTATCCTGTCATTTTGCTTCAAAGTCAGGAAGTTTGTCCACAAGGTATTTGTGGACACCTGCCTTGACTTTCTTCGGATTCTGCTGCGCAAAATCAGAGATGGAACGGATATGCCGGATGTACCAACCGTTGCCTACACCGCAGATACCCGCAAAGGCGTAGCTGTTGAGTATGTCACTAAGAGCGCATGAAAAAATGAGCAGGCAAAACGCCTGCTCATACATAAGGACATAAAAATCGAGTGTCCATAACTTAAGTCCGTTATGAACACTCGATATGGTACGGGTGACAGGACTTGAACCTGCACGGTTGCCCATTGGAACCTAAA
>JAFOBK010000193.1 GCA_017381835.1 Oscillospiraceae bacterium
GGCAATCTACCATTCTCAGATCCCTGTGATTTCTGCTGTTGGCCATGAACCGGATGTCACCATTTCTGACTTTGTCGCTGACTTGCGTGCTGCAACTCCTTCCAATGCCGCGGAACTTGCAGTTCCGGATCAGGATGCGCTGCGACAGAATCTGGATAGTATTTCTGCGTTGATGGCAAATATTGTGACGCGTCAGCTGAAAAATGCCCGTCGGCAATTGAATATTCTGGCGCAAAGCTCGTCACTGACCAGTCCTGAGCAGTATATCGTGCAAAGGAAAAAAGCGTTGGAGCTGCTGAAGGGTAGAGTATTTACAGCACAGACTCGTGCCATTCATGCACACAAACAGCGATTCATTGCTGCAACGGCGAAACTGGACGCCATGAGTCCTTTGAAAGTGCTTACTAGAGGTTACGCAATGGCGCAGGATGAAGAGAAGAACCTTGTTCGCTCGGTGAAGCAAACAAGACCTGGCGATCAGCTATATATTTCGGTTAGTGATGGTGTGCTAACAACAACTGTAACGGAAATTAAGGAGAATGGTATATGAATCAGAAGAGTCATACATTCGAAGAGAATATGCAGCGTTTAGAGCAGATTGTCCGTGCTATGGAGCGCGGCGATGTACCCCTTGAAGAATCGCTGAAGCTGTTCCGTGAGGGCACTGCCCTTGTTGAGGCCTGCGGTAAGCTTTTGGATGATGCTGTACTGCAGGTAAAAAAGATTGCCACTGCAGCTGACGGTAGCCCTGTAGAGGAGGTCTTTGAATATGAAGCCTGAGATGAAAATGCAGCTGAAGGAATATCAGCAGTTTATCGAGAACTACATGGATGAGAATTGTTTTCAATACGATTCTGAACCGCAAAAGGTTCTATTCAATGCCATGCGTTATAGTCTGCTGGCCGGTGGTAAGCGTCTGCGTCCGGTGTTTGTGTTTGATTTCTGCAGAATTTGCGGTGGCAACTGGAAAGCTGCTGCGCCTTTTGCTGCTGCCATTGAAATGGTGCACACTTACAGCCTGATCCATGATGACCTGCCGTGTATGGACAACGATGATTATCGCCGCGGCAGACTGACAAATCACAAGGTATTCGGTGAAGCAAATGCAGTTCTGGCCGGTGATGCGCTGCTGACTGCAGCTTTTTCTTACTTGGCAAAGGCACCTTTTGATGCTGAAACCCGGATTCGTGCTGTTGAAGTTCTCGCAAATTGCGCCGGTGAACTGGGTATGGTTGGCGGTCAGGTTTTGGATATGATGAGCGAAGAGCGCCAGTGTACAGAGCAGGAAGTTTTGGATATCCAGACCCGTAAAACAGGTGCCCTGATCAAAGCAGGCTGCCTTTTGGGTGTACTGGCAGGAAAGGGAAGTAAAGAACAGATGCATGCTGCGGCGGAATTTGCACAACATTTAGGTCTTGCATTCCAAATCCGCGATGATATGTTGGATGTGATCGGCAACGCTGAGGAACTGGGTAAGGCTGTCGGCGTGGATACAGTTAAAAATACATTTGTCCAACTTTATGGACTTGAGAAGTGCGATGCACTGGTTCATGAACATACTGATGCAGCTAAGAATGCGTTGAATTTATTTGAGGATGCAGTGTTCATGCTGGAGCTTGCAGATGAACTTGTTGGAAGGACAGTATAATGAAAAAAGTCAAGGCCTTAGGCCTTGACTTTTTATTTCTCTTCATAGCGAAGAATTTCACGGGGAATATATACCGGACGGTTCTTGCTTTGTTCAAATGTTCTGCCAACATACTCGCCGATAATACCAATGCAGAATAGCTGCATGCTGCCTAAGAACAGAATGAGCACAACGATGGTTGCATAGCCGGGTACATCAATACCAGTAATTAACTTTTCAAACAAAACAATGATAAGATATAGAAATGCCAGCACCGCGGTAAAGACGCCCAGGAAGGTAGCGATACGCAGAGGTTTTGTGGAATAGCCAATAATACCTTCTATGGCATAATTTAAGAGCTTTCTAAAACTCCATTTGCTTACGCCTGCAGCCCGTTCACATGCAACATAAGGGATAAAACAGGTATTGTAACCGACCCATGCAAAGATTCCCTTGGAGAATCTATGATACTCTCCTAAGTTAATGATGCTGTCAGCTACACTACGGCGCATGGTACGGAAATCACTTGCATCGGCATGCAGGTTCACATCAGAAAGATGATTGATTACCTTATAGAAGGATTTTTTAAAGAAGGAAAGAATCTTGCCCTCTCCGCGGCGATCCTGATAAGCAGCAACCAAATCATATTCCGGCTGTTCATCCAGGATTTTCACCATATCGCGAACGATTTCAGGACGCTGCTGCAGATCGGCATCGATAAGCGCCACATAGTCACCGCAAGACTCCTTAAGTCCTGCATAAATAGCGGACTCTTTTCCAAAGTTTCTGGAAAAACTGACGACCTTAACGGGGCATTTTTGCGCTTCAAAAAGTTTTCTCAGCTGGAACATGGTTGCGTCACGGCTGCCATCATCCACAAATACGATTTCATAATCATAGCCGCAGCCATCAAAGGCATGGATGGTTGCATCCTGGAACGCAGCCACATTTTCTGTTTCATTATAGCAGGGAACGACCAAAGAAAGTTTCATAAGCATCACTCTCAAATTCATTTTCCTTATTATATGTCAATATGATATATCCGTCAAGGCAATCTATCAGACAGCAAACACATAAATTTTGTTGACAGAATGGGGAAAATGTGTTATTTTTTATTCGATATGTAAAGCTTTGATGGAGAGGTTTTACTATATTTCCTTTCAGAGAGTGCATGGTTGGTGAGAATGCATGGGAAATCAGTAAATGGTCGCTCCGGAGCAGATTCCCTGAAATAAGATAGTAGGGGAGTACGGGTATGCCCGTTATAGCTAATGAGTGTCCGGATGTTCCGGAAATTCAGGTGGTACCACGGAAATCTTTTCGTCCTGAGCATTTGCTCGGGGCGTTTTTTGTTTAAAGGAGTGTTTATTATGGCAAGAGAACTGCCCAAGGTCTATGAACCTCAGCAGGTTGAAAACAGAATCTACAAGATGTGGGAAGAAAATGGCCACTTCAAGCCCAATAAGCCCCACGATGCCAAGCCTTTCACCATTGTTATGCCCCCTCCCAATGTTACCGGTCAGCTGCACATGGGTCACGCAATGGATGCAACCCTGCAGGATACCCTGATTCGCTTTAAGCGTATGCAGGGCTACAATGCACTGTGGGTTCCCGGTGTTGACCATGCAGGTATTGCTACCCAGATTAAGGTTGAGGAAGAGCTGCGTACTAAGGAAGGCCTGAGCCGCTATGACCTGGGCCGCGAAAAGTTCCTGGAAAGAGTTTGGGACTGGAAGCACAAGTACGGCAACCGTATTGTTGAGCAGCAGAAGAAGCTGGGCGCTTCCTGTGATTGGGATCGTGCTCGCTTTACTATGGACGAGGGCTGCTCCGCTGCCGTTCGTGAAGTGTTCGTTTCTCTGTATGAGAAGGGTCTGATCTACAAGGGCAGCCGTATTATCAACTGGTGCCCCAACTGTGTTACCGCTTTGTCTGATGCTGAGGTTGAATATGTGGATAAGCCCGGTCATCTGTGGAATATCCGCTATGATCTGGTCGACGGTACCGGTAGCGTTGTGGTTGCTACCACCCGTCCTGAAACCATGCTGGGTGATACCGGTATTGCTGTTAACCCCAACGATGAGCGCTACCAGCATATGATTGGCAAGAAGGCCATTCTGCCTCTGGTGAACCGTGAGATCCCCATTGTTGCTGACGATTACGCTGAGATGGAGTTCGGTACCGGCTGTGTTAAGATGACTCCCGCTCATGACCCCAACGACTTTGAAGTTGGCCTGCGTCACAACCTGGAAGTCATCCGCGTTCTGGATGACAACGGTGTTGTGAATGCTTACGGTGGTAAGTACGAGGGCATGGATCGTTACGATGCCCGTAAGGCAATTGTTGCTGATCTGGAAGCCGGTGGTTACCTGGTGAAGATCGATGATCACGCTCACAACGTTGGTACTTGCTATCGCTGCCACAAGGATGTTGAGCCTATCATCTCTGCTCAGTGGTTCGTTAAGATGCAGCCTCTGGCAGAGGAAGCAATCCGCGTTGTTAAGGAAGGGGAGACCAAGTTCGTTCCCGACCGTTTCAGCAAGACTTACCTGAACTGGATGGAAAATGTTCGTGACTGGTGCATCTCCCGTCAGCTGTGGTGGGGCCATCAGATTCCCGCCTGGACTTGTGCAGAGTGCGGTCATATTACTGTTTCCCGCACCGATGCCTGCTGCTGTGAGAAGTGTGGCAGCACCAAGATCGAGCGTGATCCCGATGTGCTGGATACCTGGTTTAGCTCCGCTCTGTGGCCTTTCGAGACCTTGGGCTGGCCTGAGAAGACTGAGGATCTGGATTACTTCTATCCTACCGATGTGCTGGTTACCGGTTATGACATTATCTTCTTCTGGGTTGCCAGAATGATCTTCTCCGGCTGTGAGCATACCGGTAAGACACCTTTCCACACCGTTCTGATTCACGGTCTGGTTCGTGATGATCAGGGCCGTAAGATGTCCAAGTCCCTGGGCAACGGTATCGATCCTCTGGAGATGATCGAGAAGTACGGCTGCGATGCGCTGCGTATGAACATGGTTACCAGCAACTCTCCCGGTAACGATATGCGCTTCTACGTGACCCGTTGCGAGGCAATGCGTAACTTTGCCAATAAGCTGTGGAATGCATCCCGCTATGTTATGATGAATCTGGCTGAAGATGCCAAGAACGAGCTGCCTGCGCTGGATAAGCTGGAAATTGCCGATAAGTGGGTGCTGTCCAAGCTGAATACCCTGATCACCGAAGTAACCGAGAATATGGATAAGTATGAACTGGGTGTTGCAGTTCAGAAGATCTATGACTTCATTTGGGATACCTACTGCGACTGGTATATCGAGCTGACCAAGGCAAGACTGTACTCCGAAGATGCAGACCGCAAGCAGACCGCTATCCAGGTTCTGGTTTATGTTCTGGATCAGATCCTGCGCCTGCTGCATCCCTTCATGCCCTTCATTACCGAAGAAATCTGGCAGAGCCTGCCTCATGAGGGCGATGCTCTGATCGTGGCGCAGTGGCCTGAGTACCGTGAAGAGCTGGCATTCAAGGCAGAGGAGAGCTTGATGGAGTCTGTTATGGCTGCGATCCGTGCTATCCGTAACCGCCGCAGCGAGATGAATGTACCTCCTTCTAAGAAGGCTGCGCTGTATGTGCTGACCTCCAAGCCCGATGTATTCAAGGAAGGTGAGGGTTTCATTGAAAGACTGGCATATGCAGATTCTGTAACCCTGCTGGATGCAGAGCCCGCAGACCTGAATGGTATGGTTACCTGCGCAACTTCCGATGCCAAGCTGTATATCCCCATGGGTCAGCTGGTGGATGTTGAGAAGGAATTGGAGCGTATTGCCAAGGAGCTGGAAAAGGCTCGCAAGAACCTGAGCAGCCTGGAAGGCAAGCTGAACAACGAGAACTTCGTTTCCCGCGCACCTGCTAATGTTGTTGATGACATCCGTCAGAAGGCACAGAAGGCCCGTGATCTGATCGCAGGCCTGGAGCAGAGCGAAGAGGCAATGAAAAAGATCTAATAAATAATATAAGAAGAGGGAATCGCAATTGCGATTCCCTCTTTTTTATTTAGTTCCAAAGGCTGCGCCAAAGTGCAATCAGGAAAGCGAAGAAAGAATTGGTGTCTTGGGGTTCGTTTTCCACACCGCACACACTGCAGGCACCTGTTTGGATATCCCAGGCGTGCAATTCAGGCTCCAATACCTCGCCGCAATGGCAAGTGCCCCAATGGAAAGTGTCATCGCATTCTATAGATCCATAAGTATGCTCGTGACGCTCAGAGGAACGAAGCTCATAGTTACAGTGGATACAGTGGAGAGTTTCCCACTCTTCAGCATTCTGATCGGCAATATGGGATACAATCTCACTTTCTCTTGCGCAGCTACTGCATTTATTCCAGTGACCGGCATCATTTGACAGATAGGTATCCTGATGGGCAGTTGTAACTTTACGCTGGTATTGGCAAACATTGCAGGTTTCATCACAATCGGAAGAGAATACATGCTCCTCTTCAGCAGTCAAATCGCCGCATTTGATACATACTTCCCAGTGGGAATTTTCATCAAAAATCTTTTCTCCGCTGCCCTTATGACCGGTTTCGGAAATATATCCGCAAGTTTCGCAGGGGTTCTCGCAACCATCAGGGTAGGTATGCTCCTGATGGCGGATGCGACCGCCGCAATCTGCACAACTGGTCCAGTGGTAGAGATTGTCGTGCATCCATTTGCTGCTCAGGGTGTGCTCAGAAATCGTCTGCTCGTTGCATTCGTCACAGACTTTCTGATGATTTGCTTCATCTATGTAGGAATAGTCCGTATATACATGGATGCCGGTCGCGGAGATATCCTTGGTGCTTTTTGCACCACACTCGGAACATGTGATAGCTTGACTTCCTTTATCGCTGCATGTGGCTTTTTTCAAAATCTCACCGTTGATCCACTGGTGGTTACGAGTATCTTCCAAATCACATTTACTGCAGATCCGGCTATGCTTGCTGCCGTCAATATTTTTCCACTGGCTATATGTATGACTACATGCTTCCTGGATACAAGTCTTGCAGTTTTCTTCGGTAATTGTGTTGCCGGTGTATGTTTTGTAGTTACACTTGCTGCAAATTTTAAATTCCTTATGAGGATGATCAGATTCTACCTTGGTTTCGTAATTATGACTGCAGCTGTTGCCGGAATAATTAGGGGAACTGAAGTAGAAATCACTAATTTTACGCTTTCGGATCATAACGCTGGTGCCGTCGTAACTTGTGGTACTGGTGTTACCTTCGATGGTATAGAAATACTCACCCTCCGTGTAGTAAACAAAACCAACATGGCTAAAGCTGGTCTTAAAGAACAGATCACCCTTTTGAGGAGTATAGTTACTACCGCTCTGATAAGACAGTCCGAAATTGCTGGGATTGGCGATGCCGGTTCTCTTCAAAACACTGGTAGGAACACCGGCCTGGTTTGCGCACCAGCTGACGAACATACCGCACCAGGGAGAATTGGGCTGACCATACCACACACCGTATTTGGTGTAGTTGTTTGCACCCTCAGTGTATCCTACCTGGGTCAGCGCAACAGCAATAATGTCATTTCGCATATTACCGGTATTTGTGTGGGTGTTTTCATAAGCAGCACTGACAGGTGTTGCAAAGAAAGGGACAATCAGAGCAGCAACCAGAACCATCAGAATTGCTGAGCGAATTTTCTTATTTAACATTCTATATCCTCCAACAAGTGGTTACAATTAATTACATTTCGTTTATATTACAATATTTATCTTCAAAAATCAATAGAATAATGAAAAATAATAGTAAATAATTTGATTTTGAACGGAAATTTATAATATCATGATGAAATTTAACCGGTAATTAACAGAGTAAAAGTTACAAAACCGATTAGAACGAAGCGGAAATCCGACACTTTATTTTCAGCTTCTTTCGTATACTGTCTATACACGAAAGGAGGAGAGTGCTTTGCAGTTAACAAGTTATCTTCAAAACAGTTGCTTAACAGTTGCACTTACAGGTGAAATTGACCACCAATGCGCCAAGAAATATATTGATGCCATTGCATCAAAACTGGAGGTATACTTGCCGAAAACATGTATTTTGGATTTTGAGCAGGTTACTTTTATGGATTCATCGGGTATTGCGGTTATGATCAATGCAATGCGTCAAATGAACAAAATTGGCGGTACATTATCTGTTTCCGGTTTAGGAAGTCAGCCAATGCGTGTGTTCTGCGCCAGCGGCATGGATAAAATTGTGGAGATCAAAGAGGGGATCTTATGAAATTTGAGAATTATATGATGTTGGAATTCCCGAGTAAGGCCTCCAACGAAGCGTTTGCCCGTTCTGCGGTGGCATGTTTTGCAGCCCAAATGGATCCAACGATGGAAGAACTGGGTGATATTCGAACGGCAGTATCGGAAGCGGTGACAAATTGCATTGTACATGCCTATCCCAGTGGAATCGGAATCATTGCGATGCGCTGCCGCATTTTAAAAGATAATGTTCTGGATATTGTGATCAAGGATAAAGGTATAGGCATTCAAAATCTGGAAGAGGCACGAAGACCTATGTATACAACCGGCGGCAGTGATCGCAGCGGCATGGGCTTTACGATCATGGAGAGTTTTATGACCTCGCTTTCTGTGACATCAATACCGGGTAAAGGAACCACGGTACATATGCGCAGAAAACTTCAGCGCCGCAAATGACAAGAACGGAAGAATTGCTTACCAGCAGCAAATCCGGAAATATGGACGCAAGAGAATTGCTGGTGAAAGAAAATGCAGGTCTGATTTGGTCAGTTGCCAGAAGATTCACCGGCAGGGGAGTGGAGTTGGATGATTTATATCAGCTAGGCTGTCTAGGGTTTATCAAGGCAATCGACGGGTTTGATTTAAGCTACGGCACCCAATTTTCTACTTACGCAGTGCCTAAAATAGCAGGGGAGATCCGCCGCTTTTTGCGCGATGACGGTTCTGTTAAGGTATCCCGATGCATAAAAGAGCAGGCTGCAGCGATTGCAACCAAACGGGCGAAGCTTATGCAGTTATTGGGCAGGGAACCAACCATTCAGGAAATATCCGCCCATACCGGCATTCCTTCTGAGGAGATTGCCCTGGCTGAAAATGCGATGTGCGCAGTAGAATCTATCCATCAGTCAAACGGAGAAGACGGTTTTTCCCTGGAAAATATTCTCTCGGATACGGAATCTGAGGAACATATGCTGGAAAAACTGGCACTCCGTCAAGCAATATCCAAATTGTCAGAAAGAGAGAAGACGGTCATCGAATTGCGTTACTTTCATGGACTTACCCAGGATCGTGTTTCAAAGATTTTGGCTGTGAGTCAGGTGCAGGTTTCCCGCATTGAAAAGAAAGCAATCGTTAAATTGCGGGAACTGATTGGTTAGGTGCTTTTTCTCCTTTACCTTTTTCATAAAATGCAGTAAAATAGAGGCATCTTACAGATAGACAGGTGTAACCATGACAGAAGAAATGATTTCCCGTTTTGTTACTGCCCGGCGCAAGTACATTGAAGGGCAGTTTATGAATCTAAATGCGAAGCAGCGAGAAGCCGTAATGACAACAGAAGGCCCGTTGCTTCTCTTGGCAGGTGCCGGTAGTGGTAAGACTACCGTGCTGATTAACCGTATTGCAAACCTAATGCGTTTTGGCAGCGGCAGTGACAGCAACCTGGTTCCTGATACAATCACTGAGGATGACATTCTTTTCCTTGAACAACTGCAGGAACCGATTCTTGATTTTGACCGCAGAAGAGCAGATTATTTGTGTGCGTTGGAGCCTGCACTTCCCTGGAGCATTATTGCCATTACTTTTACCAATAAGGCTGCAAACGAACTGAAAGACAGACTTTCTGCGATGCTTGGTCCTGAGGCCCAGGATGTTTGGGCAATGACTTTTCACTCTGCCTGCTGCCGCATCTTAAGAAGAGATATTGAACGGCTGGGATACTCCCGTAGTTTTACCATTTACGATACTTCCGACTCTGAGCGCCTTATGAAGGACATCATCAAGGATATGGGTCTTGACGATAAGACATTCCCCGCAAAATATGTTCTGTCTGTGATCAGCAGGGAAAAGGACAAGCTGGTGTCTGCGCAGGAATTTATGGATCGAGTCGAGGCAACCAATGATATCCGGATGTATCACATCGCAAAGGCATATCTAAAGTATCAAACTAAGCTGAAAGAGAATAATGCTCTCGATTTTGATGACATCATTTTCCAGACCGTTAAACTGCTGCAGGAATACGAAGATGTTCGTACATATTACCAGAGAAAGTTCCGATATGTCCTTGTGGATGAGTATCAGGATACAAACCATGTCCAGTATCTGCTGACAGCCCTTTTAGCCGGCGGTTATGAGAATATCTGTGTTGTCGGTGACGATGATCAGAGTATTTATCGCTTCCGTGGTGCAACCATTGTGAATATTCTGAGCTTTGAGAAACAGTATCGTGGTTCCCGAACCATTCGTTTGGAGCAGAACTACCGCTCCACCCAGTCGATTCTCAATGCAGCCAATGCAGTTATCGCCCACAATTTGGGAAGAAAAGGCAAGCGTCTTTGGACTGCCAATGATGCAGGCGCACCTATTACCGTTTATGAGGCAGCGGATGAGGGCGCGGAAGCCAATTATGTGGCAGGCCAGATCATTTCCGGATCAAAGGGCAAAGGTTTTAAGGATTACGCAATTCTCTACCGCACCAATGCCCAATCCAACGCCCTTGAATTTGCTTTAAAGAGAAACGGTATTCCTTACCGTGTTATCGGCGGTATGCGCTTCTTTGATCGGGCAGAAGTTAAGGATATGTTGTCCTATCTTTGCGTGATCAATAACCGAAATGATGATCTGCGTCTGCGCAGAATTATCAACAATCCTCCCAGAGGTCTTGGCGCCAAAACCTTAGAGTCTGCGGAGCGTTTGGCAGAAGCGGAAGGAAAGGGGCTTTATCAGGTTGTATCCGACCCCTATTCCTATGGTCCTATTCAAAAGAATGCAGCAAAGTTTATGCAGTTTACGGTTCTGATTGAAGAACTGGCGCAGCTTTTGGAGGATGGAATCAGTCTACCTGATTTTTATGAAGAAGTTATGCGTCGAACCGGTTATGTTACGATGCTGGAAGCTAAGCCTACAGAAGAGAACAAAACCCGACTTGAGAATATCCGAGAACTGAAGTCCAGCATTAACTCTTATGTACAAAATGCGGAAGTGCCGACTTTGGCGGGTTTCCTGGAAGAAATTGCGCTCTATACAGATTTGGAGCAGTACAACGAAGGTGACGACGCGGTGGTCATGATGACCATGCACTCGGCTAAGGGCCTGGAATTTCCCAATGTCTTCCTGGTCGGCTTTGAAGATGGTTTGTTCCCCGGCATGCGTGCTATCGGCGATATGGAAGAGATGGAAGAAGAGCGCCGTCTTTGCTATGTAGCAATCACCAGAGCGAAAGTCAATCTGACCATCTCTCATGCCAAGCAGCGCATGCTGTATGGCCGCACGAATGCATCCCTGCCTTCCAGATTCCTTCGGGAGATTCCGGAGGATATGGTTGTGAAAAAGGGTGGATACCATAGCCAAGCCAATTCTTACGGCAGCGGATATACCAGCGCACAGGGTGCCAAATATCAATACGGCCAGGCGGCGCCGAAGCCCTCTTATAAGAGTGCGTATTCTGTGCCAACAACTGCAAAGTCTTCCTATTTGGAGTTGAACAAAGGTGACATGGTGCAGCATACTGCCTTTGGCCGCGGTATGGTACTTTCTGTTGTTAAAATGGGCGGGGATGCCCTTTTGGAAATTGCGTTCGATCAGATTGGTACAAAGAAGCTGATGGCTAAGACTGCGTCTGTCCATATGAAGCGCTTGTAATGAATCCTGCTGTGGGTGCATAGAATTCTCTGGGGTGATAATGCCATGAGGATTCTACGAAGAATCATTCGAATTTGCATTGTTTTGGTGATTGTTGCGATTGCCGCATTTCTCTTTTTTCGCAGTAAATATCACGATGCAATCGGCATGCTGGCGCAAACCCAGGTAAAGAATGTCACATCGGATCTTATTAATGATGCAATCGACAGGCAGATTTGCAACGGTACCATTCAGTACGATCGAATGGTCTACTTTGAGAAGGATCTGGATGGCAGAATTACCGCTCTGAAAACCAATATGAGCGAAGTCAATCGGCTCAAAACGGATTTATTGAATCTTATTAACGATGAGATCCTGGCGATGGATTCTGATCACCTGGGAATTCCCTTGGGAAGTTTGATTTTACCGGAAGTATTTGCCGGTAAAGGACCAAGTATACCGGTTCAAATTCTCACCATTCGCAATTCAGAAGCAGGATTCTTCAGCGAGTTTTCCCAGGCTGGAATCAATCAGACATTACAGAAACTCTATATGCAAGTAAGTGTTGATGTAACTGTGCTTGTCTTAGGAAAAGTGGATGATTTTACCATATCCAGCCAGGTAGTAATTGCAGAAACGGTTATTGTCGGTGATGTGCCGGATATGTTTTTGCAGACCGGAGGTAATTATGAATTACAAAGAGAGAATGGATGAGCTGGTAGCGCAGCTTAATGATGCCAATTATCGTTATTATGTCCTGGATAATCCGATCATTCAGGACTTTGAATATGACAGATTGCTTCGGGAACTGGAAGATCTGGAAGCGGCCCATCCGGAGTATACCAGTGCAGATTCACCTACGAAGCGTGTGGGCGGAGAAGCGCTGAGTAAATTCGAAAAATTGGAACATCCGGTGCCCTTAATGAGCCTTCAGGATGTATTTTCCATGGAAGAATTAAATGAATTCCTGGAGAAAATTCAAGATAGTTTTCCGGGTACTTCCTTTACAGTAGAACCTAAGGTTGACGGCCTTTCCGTAGCTTTGGAATACATAGACGGCGTGTTTGTCCGCGGTGCTACAAGAGGCGACGGTGTTGTCGGTGAGGATGTAACCGAGAATCTCAAAACGATCCGCTCAATTCCAATGACCATTCATAACGCCCCTTCAAGGTTGATTGTTCGGGGTGAGGTGTTCATGCCTAAAAAGAGTTTTGAACTTCTCAACCAGCGGCAGGAGGAAGAAGGCAAACAGCTCTTTGCCAACCCCAGAAATGCTGCTGCAGGCTCCCTGCGCCAGCTGGATCCGAAGATTGCAGCAAAGCGCGGCCTGGATATTCTGATTTTTAATGTCCAGCTGGCAGAGAGCGTAGCGTTTACAACCCATGCAGAATCCTTGGATTATTTGAAACAGCTGCAGTTTAAAGTTGTTCCCTATGCACTATTGGATTCAATAAATGAAATCAACGGGCAGGTTAATGCCATCAATAAAAACCGCGGTGAACTCAGCTGTGACATTGACGGTGCTGTTATTAAGGTAAATGATTTGCAGATCCGTGATCAGTTGGGAGCAACCGCGAAATTCCCCA
>JAFOBK010000194.1 GCA_017381835.1 Oscillospiraceae bacterium
TCCTTTTGTGCCTGATCCAGGTAATTCAGAATATCTTCGCAGGTAGCACCATACTTGCGGCGCAAGCGATGGATCACATCCAGGCGGGATTCGATCTGTTCCAGTTCGTCAGCAGAATAGCTCAAGTCATCTCGGGCATCCCGGAGTTCCTCAGCCACATCCTGCACCTGATACATCAGATCCGCAATCTTATCATGAAGTTCATTATAAGCATCCGTATATCTGACAAGACGGGCCAGTTCCCGCTCAGCTTCTGCCAAAAGGGATGCCGCACCATCCGTATCATCGCCGCCATACAAGCAATCTACTGCTGTATGGATGCCATCGCTAAGTTTTTCTGCGTTTTGCAGAACCTTACGGCGCTGCTCCAGCGCCTCATCTTCTCCGGCCTGCAGATTTGCCTTGCTGATTTCGTTAATCTGATAGCGCAAGGTTTCCATTCTGCGGAGTTTCTCGCTTTCATCCATCTGAAGGCGGTCAATTTCCCGGCGCAGCTTTGCGACTGCATGATACTTTTCTGCATATGCATCCATAAGGGGCTGGTTATCCGCGAACGCATCCAAAAACTGCAGATGGTTATTCTCGTCAAACAGCGATGCAGAATCATGTTGACCATGAATATTAATAAGCTGAATGCCCAGCTTTCTTAAAATCGACACAGTAACCAAGGTACCATTGACACGGCAAACATTTTTACCATCCAGGTAAACCTCACGCTGGATAATGGTCTCCGGATCGTACTCCACACCATTATCCGCAAACCAGGGAAACTCCGGAACATCGGTAAAGACCGCACGCACAGAAGCTTTGTTTGTACCGGTTCTGATCATGTCACGGTACGCACGCTCACCCAAAATTGCAGAAATTGCATCGATCACAATGGACTTACCGGCACCTGTTTCACCGGTAAGAATATTGAATCCGGCATCGAAAGTAATATCCGCGCATTCGATGACCGCGATATTTTCAATATGCAGAAGATTCAGCACGGATACTCCCCCTTATTAATTCAGTAAGCTTCTGATTTCACCGCAAAGGGTGGCAGCTGCGTTGGTATCACGCATAACAATCATAACAGTATCGTCACCGGCCAGGGTTCCGACAATCGTGTTCAGATTCATCGCATCAATGGCAGAGCCGGCTGCAGATGCCAGGCCGGGCAATGTGCGGACAACAATGATGTTCTGGGCATAGTCAAAACTGATCACGCATTCCCGGAAAATTGTATTCAGCCGGGCGGTAAAGGAGCTGCCCAGGTCATTGGCAGAAGTCGTATAACGGTATGTGCCAAGACTGGTTAATTCCTTTACGATCCGCAGTTCTTTGATGTCACGGGAAATTGTAGCCTGGGTTCCGCGGAATCCCTCTGCCTGAAGTTCAGCCAGCAGCTGTTCCTGGGTTTCAATGTTCTTATTGGAAATAATCTCTAAAATCTTAGCTTGTCTTTGACTCTTCACCCTTATTCACCTCTGCCATTTTTAAATTTCGTATTGAGCACATCGTAAAAACTACGATCTTTGATGCGAACCAATTTTGTTACCAGGGGGGATTTCTTGATAGTTGCAACATCGCCAATATTCATGCGAAGTGCCTTGCCTCCATCCACAGAAATAAAGGCATTTCTCTTTGCATTTGTGGACATCTCCACAGTAATTTCACGCTTTTCAGACACCACCAGGCTGCGGGCTGCCACATCATGGGCGCAAATAGGCGTAATCAGGATGCTGTTTGCATCAGGTTCCACGATAGGGCCACCGGCAGAAAGGCTATAGGCTGTGGATCCGGTGGGAGTAGAAATGATCACACCATCACCGCCGCAGGCCATTGCCTGGGTACCGTCACACTTTACTGTTAAGTGAACAATCCGCGCAATGGCGCCCTTGGTAATCGCTGCATCATTCAGGCAAATATCATGGAAAATGATATCGCGGTCACGATGAACCGTTACATCCAGCATCATGCGCTTATCGATTCTGTAATCGCCTTCTGCCAGGCGGGCCAGCAGATCCAGCTCACCGCTCTCCAACTCTGCCATAAAACCCATTGTGCCGATATTGACACCCAAAATAGGAATACCATGTCTGGTAGCCGCTTTGGCCATATGCAGAATTGTACCGTCACCGCCAAAGCAGATTACAATGGATGCGCCGGGCAGTTCTCTGTCCAGCCGGGAAAACTTCAAGTCCTTAGGCAGTTCATAGCTCTTGTCCACTTCGAAAGGCAGACAAAGGCGCACATCCATGCCGGCATCTGTCAATACTTTTGCCGCTTCACGAACTGTTTTAAAGTCCTTATCCCGGTAGGGATTCGGCGTCAATATTGCTTTTTTCATGATCCTCATCCCTTCAATGTTTCGTGTGCCTGAGATACCACAAGCGCAGTATCAGGATCCAAGCCTTCCACATCCGCCAAAGTCAAGTGTGCCAAAAACTCAATGTTGCCTTCAGGGCCCTTTACGGGAGAGAAGGTCAAACCAAGAATCTTAAAGCCGATTTCCTTGGTAAGTGCCACAAAATCATCCAGCACTTCCTTGTGCACAGCAGGATCACGAACAACCCCCTTTTTGCCGACCTTATCCTTACCTGCTTCAAACTGAGGCTTAATCAGGCAAAGCACCTGACCGGACTGTTCCTTCATGAATGTCTTAATGACAGGCAGAACAATGCGCAGGGAAATAAAGCTCACATCCACAACGGACAGATCCAAGGGTTCTCCCAGCTGTTCACGGGTTACATAGCGCACATTGGTGCGTTCCATCACAACCACACGGGGATCAGAACGGATTTTCCAATCCAGCTGACCATATCCCACATCAATGGCAAAAACCTTCTTTGCGCCTTGCTGCAGCAGGCAATCCGTAAATCCACCGGTAGAAGCACCGGAGTCGCTGCAAACATAGCCGGTCGGATCAACACCAAAGTCCCGCAATACCTTCTCCAATTTCAGTCCTCCGCGGCTCACATAGGGACAAGTGGCACCGCGCACTTCAATTTCAGCATTTTCTTCAAAGGACATACCGGGCTTATCTGCCTTTTGTCCGGCAACATATACAAGGCCACTCATGATCACAGCCTGGGCTTTTGTTCTGGTTTCTGCCAGACCGCGCTCCACAAGAAGCACATCCAGTCTCTTTTTAATTTTCACTGCGGTGTACCTCCATGATAGACTTAGCCAGCTTTTCAGGGCTTAGTCCGTAATAATCATACAGTTTATCAACAGCACCATGCTGAATATACCGATTACCCAAATCAATGCCGCCAACGGTAATTGCGGAATTATGCTCTCGCAACATGCAGGCAATATGCTCACGAATTCCACTATTTCCGGCAATCTCTTCCGCGACAAAAACATGATTGATGCCGGACAATTGGGAAAGCAGATCGTCTGCATGCAAAGGGTGAATACATGTCAGACGCATTACCATGGCTTCGATGCCCTGCTCAGAGAGGAGGCGGGCAGCTTCCATAGCATTATTGACCAAGGTTCCATAGGTAACGATTGCAAGATCCTTGCCTTCTCTGTGCACGCATACGGG
Organism: Oscillospiraceae bacterium; assembly: GCA_017381835.1. The sequence goes on from JAFOBK010000194.1 coordinate 3,536, forward strand.
AGTAATCTTTTCATTCCACGCAGAGCCGGTATAGGCGCCGTTTCCACCTCTTGGATATCGGATCGCAACAGGACCGGACCGTTCCTTCACAGCCCAGCGGAGCATATCCTCTGTTTCCTGCAAGGATGCCGGACACAGAATCTTCATTCCGGGAGCCTGACGCAGGAAACCTACATCGTAGATACCGTGATGGGTCTCGCCGTCCTCACCCACAAGACCTGCTCTGTCGATTGCCAGGATAACCGGCAGATTCAGCATACAAATGTCCTGCAGGATCATATCGTAAGACCGCTGGAGGAATGTGGAATACAGGGCAATCACCGGGGTCATCCCCTGCTTTGCCAAACCGCCGGCCATAGACATGGCATGTTCTTCCGCAATGCCCACGTCAAACATCCGCTTGGGATACGTCTGCTTAAATTCCAAAAGGCCGGTGCCACCGGGCATTGCTGCAGTGATCGCGCAGAGCGTCGGATCACCATCAGCCAGTTCAACCATTGTTTTACCAAAAGCTTCAGAGAAAGTAGGTGCAGATTTTTTCAGTGGTTCACCGGTCTGTGGATCAAATTTTCCAATACCGTGGAACAACTTGGGATGTTCCTCAGAATGGATATAGCCTCTGCCCTTTTGTGTCATAGCATGAATGAGCACCGGACAATTCATATCCTTGGCAATTCGAAGAAGCGATATCAGCTGCTCCGTATCATGACCGTCCACCGGACCGAGATAGGTAAAGCCCATACTTTCAAAAATGGTAGTAGGCACGAGCATGCGGCGGACCCTATCTTTAATATTGTGGGTAATCCGATAAATATGGCGACCACCGGGCAATTTTAGCACAAATTTCCGGTAGGAACGTTTCATTCCCCAATACTTTTCCTTGGAGCGCAGCTGGCGCAGATGGGATGCCATGCCGCCAACATTCTGATCAATAGACAGCGCATTATCATTGAGGACAACGATCAGCGGTTCTTTACTCACCGCAGCATCGCTGAGCCCTTCATAGGCCATACCGCCTGTCGCAGCACCGTCACCAATCAAACTAATGACATGATAGTCCTTTCCCTGAATGGTTCTGGCTCGAGCCATGCCCAATGCAATGGACACAGAACTGGATGCATGGCCTGCTACAAACGCATCTGTATCACTTTCAGAAGGCTTCGGAAAACCGGCCATACCGCCAAACTGGCGCAAAGTGGAAAAATCAGCTTGCCGGCCGGTCAGCATCTTATGAATATAAGACTGATGACCTACATCAAATACCAGTCGGTCAACAGCAGAATCAAAAACAGTCTCCAGAGCGACCGTCAGTTCAACCACACCCATGTTGGAGGATACGTGGCCGCCGGTTTTGGATACATGGGAAACAAGAAATTCGCGAATTTCTTGGCACAGCTGTACACGCTGTTTACTATTTAGCTTTATAAGGTCCTGATGGCCTTGGATATGCTCCAAAATACACACAGGAAACACAACCTTTTCATTTTTTTCTCTTTTTCAGAGTTTGAGGAAGATGCCGGAATGCCCAGGTGAGCTTTCCAACACCGTGCACGATCTTTGTGCAGGAATTAATCGCAAAGGTTTTACCAATTGCCTTACCGCCAACTGTAAGACCGGCAACCAGCGCGGACATAATTAACGGAATAACACTTTCCGCAGTAAATTCAAAATTACGCAGCACCTGCGCTGCAATGGTAGCAGAAGCAGAACCGGACACAACACCGCAGATATCGCCTACAACATCATTACAGATTGAGCTGACACGCTCAGCATTCCGCAGAAGGCGAATGGATTCCTGCGCACCGGGAACTTTTCTTGCTGCCATAGAATGGAAGGGCTTTTCGTCAGCAGACGTCACGGCCACACCAATCACATCAAATAAAATACCGATCAAAACGATCGCCAGCAAAATAATAAAGGCTACAAGCATAGTGCTGTTAGCCATAATCAAATCAGAAGCAAAAGAAATGGTACCGGACACCAGGATTGTAACGAAGAAAATAGTTACCACCCAGCGAATGGTTTTATTTCTTTCTTTTTTGGATGAAGCTGAGTCGGATTTAGACACTTGTCCTATCCCCTTTTGATTAGTAGTAAAAAAAACGGTAGCAGGCAGGATAAATCTTACGGCTTAGGTCGGGTTGGTTTTCCCCGGACAGAACCTGCCGTTGCCGCACAGGCCGTTTCCGTTTAATCCATCCGTTCACATGTTGCCAATCGTGAATACCCGATTGCCACTTAGTCCGTACTGTAATCCCCTGCCTGCCCAGTTACGACAGCCTAGGTGTTTTCCACAGCAGAATGTGCCATAGTCTTAGCCTCTTTTGCAAGCATGGTTTCCAGAAGCGATAATAGCAGTTGCGTGGCCATCGCAAACCGGCTACTTGTCCTCTTTCCCCACATGTTCA
>JAFOBK010000195.1 GCA_017381835.1 Oscillospiraceae bacterium
CAGGCAATCGTCATCGGTCTGTGCTATGCCAACGGCCTGAGCCCCATCTGCGATAAGTACGGCTGGGCATACGGCTTTGTAGCTGCTATGATCCACTACTGCCTGGTCACCCTGGTGCCCGGCCTCCACGGCGGCTTCTGCCTGTACAACGGCGGCTTCACCGCTATCTTCGTGTGCATCATCCTGGTGCCTGTCCTGGAAAAGTTCTGCACCCTGAAGGTTGACCGCCTGGCTGCAAAGGCAAAGTAATTTTTGATTATGAACAGCCCCCTCGTTAGAGGGGGCTGTTTTTATTGCATTCTAAGGCGGATAATTCACAAAAACGCTATATTTTTCCAAAGAAGTATGATATAATATTCAAAATATTGCCCCTAAGCAAAAGGAGATTTTATCCATGGGATTATTTGATAAATTATTCGGAACCCGTTCCCAGCGGGAGATTAAGCGCATTCAGCCGCTGGTGGACAATGTTCTGAGCCTGGAAGCAGAATATAAAGCCTTAAGCGATGAAGCGTTAAAGGCGAAAACCCCCGAATTCAAGGAGCGCCTGGCAAATGGCGAAACGCTGGACGATTTGCTGCCGGAAGCCTTTGCGGCTGCCCGGGAAGCGGCCGACCGCGTGCTGGGCATGCGCCCCTATCCCGTTCAGATCATGGGCGGTATCATTCTGCACCAGGGCCGTATTGCCGAAATGAAGACCGGTGAAGGCAAGACTCTGGTGGCGGTTCTGCCCTGTTACTTAAATGCTCTGGCCGGCAAGGGTGTCCATGTGGTCACTGTCAACGATTACCTGGCCAAGCGTGACTCCGAGTGGATGGGTAAAGTCCATCGGTTTATGGGCCTTTCTGTAGGCCTGGTGATTCCCAGCATGCCCGCTTCCAAGCGCCGTGAGGCCTATGCTGCCGACATTACCTACTGCACCAATAACGAGCTGGGTTTTGACTACCTGCGTGACAATATGGCTATCTACAAGCAGGATTTGGTGCAGCGGGGTCATTACTTTGCCATCGTGGACGAAGTGGACTCCATCCTGATCGATGAAGCCCGTACCCCTCTGATCATTTCCGGCAAGGGTGAGGAATCCTCTAAGCTCTATGAGCTGGCTGATCAGTTCGTAGCCGGTCTGCGGAAGCAGGTCTTTGCCAAGACCGAGGACAAGGAAGTCCAGGATGATTATGATTGCGACTACTTTGTGGATGAAAAGGCCAGAACCGTATCCCTCACCGCTGCGGGTATCTCCAAGGCGGAAAAGTTCTTTGGCGTAGAGAACCTGGCAGATGCGGAAAACACCACTCTTTCTCACCATATCAACCAGGCTATGAAGGCCCGGGGCATTATGAAGCGGGATACCGACTATGTGGTGAAGGACGGTCAGATCATCATCGTCGATGAATTCACCGGCCGTCTGATGTATGGCCGCCGTTATAACGAAGGTCTGCATCAGGCTATCGAAGCCAAGGAAAAGGTTACCGTTGCCGGTGAAAGCAAGACCCTGGCAACCATCACCTTCCAGAATTTCTTCCGCCTTTACAGCAAGCTCTCCGGTATGACCGGTACCGCTCTGACAGAAGCAGAAGAATTTGAAGCCATTTATCGGCTGGACGTGGTGGAAATTCCCACCAACCGACCCGTTGCCCGTATTGATCAGCCCGATGTGGTCTATAAGACCGAGCTGGGTAAGTTCCGGGCGATTATCCGTCAGGTGGCGGAATGCTACAAGAAGGGTCAGCCTGTGCTGGTGGGTACCGTATCCATTGAAAAGAGCGAGATCCTCAGCAAGCTCCTGAAGCGTACCGGCATTCCCCACAATGTTTTGAATGCCAAGTTCCACGAGCAGGAGGCACAGATCGTCGCCCAGGCCGGTAAGTTCGGCGCTGTTACCATCGCTACCAACATGGCAGGCCGTGGTACGGATATTGTGCTGGGCGGTAATGCCGAGTATATGGCTATGAGCGAGCTGCGGAAGGGTGATACGCCCGAAGAACTCCTGCAGGAGGCCAATGCCTACTCCGACACCAAGGATCCTGAGATCCTGGCTATCCGCAAGCGCTATGAACAGCTGCTGCAGCAGTTTAAGTCCGAACTGGCAGAGGAAGCGAAGAAAGTTCGCGAAGCAGGCGGCCTGTTTATCATCGGCACCGAGCGTCATGAATCCCGCCGTATTGATAACCAGCTCCGCGGCCGCAGCGGCCGTCAGGGTGACCCCGGTGAAAGCCGGTTCTACCTGAGTTTGGAAGACGATCTAATGCGTCTGTTCTCCTCCGACCGTATTATGGGCATGATGGATTCCCTGGGTCTGGATGAGGATACCCCCATCGATGCAAAGATTCTCTCCGGCGCTGTGGAAAATGCCCAGAAGAGCGTGGAAAGCCGGAACTTCCGCTCCAGAAAGAGCGTGCTGGAGTATGATAATGTTATGAATACCCAGCGTGAGGTTATCTATGCCCAGCGTCAGAAGGTGCTGGACGGCGAGGATCTGCGGGAGAATATGCTGAGCATGCTGCGGGGTGTGGTGGACTCCACCGTGGCGGATATTTTAAGCAAGACCGGCGGCACGGCAGATCGGGAGACTGCCGAGGAGGTGTACAAGCGCTTTGCGGGCATTTACTTCCCCAAGAACGGCTACACCCTGCCGGAAGGCGAAGTTTCTCAGGAAGAACTGTCTGACACTATTTATGATCTGGCAGTTGCTGTCTACGATGCCAAGGAGAAGCGTTATACCCCCGTTATCATGCGGGAACTGGAGCGTGTGATCATGCTGCGGGTGGTAGACGAATACTGGATGGACAATATCGATGCCATGGACGACTTGAAGCAGGGTATCGGTCTGCGGGCTTACGGCCAGCATGACCCGGTCATTGCCTATAAGGAAGAGGGCTACGAGATGTTCCAGGCCATGATCACCGCCATCCGTGAGGAGACCATCCGCCGTCTGTTCCTGGCGGAACTGCGGCCTACCCAGGAAGTGAAGCGCGTCAAGGTGGCCAAGGAGACCGGCACCAGCGCTCCTGATAAGAGCATCAAGCAGCAGCCCGTCCGGGCAGCTAAGAAGGCCGGCCCCAATGATCCCTGCCCCTGCGGCAGCGGTAAGAAATACAAGAAGTGCTGCATGCAGAAGGATAAGGCTTCCGGCATGGAGCAGTAAGCAGGAATTACTATGTCTGTGATTACCAAAAAACATGGCACATTAGAATATTTGGCGGCGGAGGGAATCTCGGTTCCCCACTGCTTTACTACACGGTTTGGCGGTGTCAGTGAAGGGTATTTGTCCTCTCTGAACATCGGCATGCATCGGGGGGATGATCCTAAGAATGTGGAAGAAAATTTCCGTATCTTGGGAAATGCCTTAGGTTTTTCTCTGGCCGATATTGCCCTGACCCAACAGATTCATACGGATATTGTGCGTGTAATTCGGCGGGAAGAGACGGGCAAAAGCCTGGACAACCATGAATGGCCCGTATGTGATGCCCTGATCACCAATGATCCCGGTGTTGCCTTGGTGGTATTCACTGCCGACTGCACTCCGATCCTTCTCCATGATCCGGTGACCGGTGCTGTAGGCGCTGCCCATGCCGGCTGGAAGGGCACTGCATTGGGAATTGCAAAGAAAACCGTGGAGGCCATGGTAAAGGAATTTGGCTGTGATCCTGCGGACATTCATGCAGCGATCGGCCCCAATATCAGCGTCTGCTGTTTTGAGACAGACCGGGATGTGCCCGATGCCATGGTGGCAGCTTTGGGTGAAGAGGCTAAGCACTTTATCCACCCCAATGGCAACAAATATTATGTAAACTTAAAAGAAATCAACGCCCTATGGCTGCGGCACGCAGGTGTCCGGGAAATTGAGATTTCCGATGCCTGCACTTCCTGCCAGTCAGACCGTTTTTGGTCCCACCGGGTTACCCGGGGTCAGCGGGGCAGCCAGGGTGCAATCATTGTATGCAAGGAGGCATGCAGATGAAAAAAAGAATTTCCATACTGCTGTGCCTCGCAATGCTGGCAGGGTGCTTTGCCGGCTGTGCGCCGGCTCATGCGCCGCAGGCTTATGAGCCCAGCGGAGATGCGCTGGTGGATGAAGACCGGCAGGAGATCATTACCCCAAATGAAGGTGACCAGGAACAGATGATGTCTTTGGCTTTTTATGCCGAGCAGTCTATCAATCCCCTGGAATCTACGGATTTTACCAACCGGGTTCTGATGAACCTGATGTATCAGGGTTTGTTTGCTGTGGATCGCAACAACGAAGTGATCCCGATTCTGTGCAAGAATTATTCTGCCAGCACAGACCTGATGACCTATGAATTTACCATCGATCCCACGGCCACTTTCTCTGACGGCGCCCGGGTGATGCCGGAGGATGTGGTGGCAAGCCTGGAAAAGGCAAGAAATCAGAAGACTTACAGCGGCAGACTGCGCTATGTGCAGAGCATCAGCGTTACCGAGGATCGGAATGTCCAGATCCGGTTGTACGAGCCTTACGGCAACCTGCCCCTGCTGCTGGATATTCCCATTGTGAAGGCCGATCAGGTGGATTTTGCGATTCCTTTGGGAAGCGGCCCCTATCAGCTTACCGGCTGGGGTTTAGATCGTTCCCTGGTCCGCTGTGAAAACTGGTGGTGCAGCAGCAATGACTTGCTGATTACCGCAAAGGAGATTCCTCTGGAGATCGTGGATTCTCCCACGGGCATCCGGGATGCCTTTGAATTTGGTAATGTAGGCGTGGTTTGCACAGATCCCGGTTCTGACCGGTATGTGGAATACCGCTGTGACTACGAATTGTGGGACTGCGAAACAGGTATTTTTGTATACTTGGGTGTAAACACCGAAAGTGCAGCCTTCCAGAATCAGGCTGTCCGGAAGGCCCTGACCAAGGGTATCGATCGGGCTGCGCTGATCGATGAGTACTATCGGGGATTTGCCTGGGTTGCGGAATTGCCCGCATCCCCCAACTCCCCTTACTACACAGCGCCTCTGGCAAAGCAGTATACCTACGATGCAGCGGCTTTCCAAAGCGCCGTCAGTCCCGTCAAGGGCTATACCATCAAGCTGCTGGTGAATTCTGCTGACAGCTTGCGGGTGAAGGTGGCCTATGAGATCAGCCGTATGCTCAATACCGGCGGCCTGATCGTGGAAGTGGTGACCGCCAGCGGCAATGACTATGCGGTGCTGCTTGCCCAGAGAGATTACGATCTGTATTTGGGTCAGACAAAGCTGTCTCCCAACATGGATTTGACACCCTTCTTCTCCGCCAACGGCGCTCTGAATTACGGAGGTATCGATGATATCGGTGTGTATACCCTGTGCCTGCAGGCGCTGGAGAACCAGGGTAACTACTACACGCTCCATCAGAGAGTCATGGAAGACGCATACCTGATCCCTGTGCTTTTCCGAAGCTATGCAGTGTATGCATCCCGCGGTTTACTCACCAATCTGAAACCTGCCCGGGATAATTTGTTCTGCTATTCCATCGGAAGAACCCTTACCGATGCCTATGTGATGGACGAAGATTAACAGGAAAACCGATTGCAGAAGGTGATTCTGCAATCGGTTTTTTGCGTTCAATGCATAAAATACAAAAATAAGCGGATAAATTTTGAAAAGAGGTCTTTTCATAGCGGGGTTTTTCGTGTAAAATGAATAGGACATCTTGCTGCTATCCTTTGGCGGCAATGGAAAGAGAGAGGATAGAATGAAAGAAAAAATGAAGCTGACAAAGCTGGAGAAAAGCTGGGTCCTCTATGATATCGGTAACTCTGCCTTTATCCTGTTAGTGTCCACTTTGCTCCCGATTTATTTTAATGCTCTGGCAAGCGGCGCCGGTATCAGTGAGTCTGATTACCTGGCTTATTGGGGCTATGCCGGTTCTATCGCTACGATTTTAGTTGCCATTCTCGGCCCCATCTGCGGCACAATGGCAGACTGGAACTATAAAAAGCCTTTGTTCCTGGGCGCGCTTGCCTTAGGTGCCATCGGCTGCGCAGCACTGGGTATTGCCTGGGGATGGCTCAGCTTCCTGGTGATTTTTGTGATCGCAAGAGTGGGATATAATGCATCTATCGTGTTCTACGATTCCATGCTGCCGGAAGTCACCACCGCAGAGCGGATGGATAATGTGTCTACTATGGGTTATGCTCTGGGCTATATCGGCTCCGTGATTCCCTTTGCAGTGTGCCTGGTGCTGGTTCTGCTGCATGATACCTTCGGTATGAGCCAGGTCACTGCCCTGATCATCTCCTTTGTTCTTACCGCTGTTTGGTGGATTGTTTGCTCCGTGCCTCTGGCAAAGAGCTATAAGCAGACCGCATTCCACGAAGGCGGCGGCAAGCCTATCAGCCAGAGCTTTAAGCAGCTGGGCAGAACCTTCAAGGAAGCCAAGAAGCATAAGCACATTTTCGTGTATCTGATTGCCTTCTTCTTCTTTATCGACGGTGTTTACACCATCATCGATATGGCCACCGCTTACGGTACTGCCCTGGGTCTGGATACCACCGGCCTGCTGCTGGCGCTGTTGGTGACTCAGATCGTAGCATTCCCCTTTGCTATTCTCTTTGGCAGACTGGCTACCAAGTACGATACCGGCCTGCTGATCAAGATCTGCATCCTCTGCTACACCGGCATTGCTCTCTTTGCCATCTTCCTGGCCTCTCTGTGGCAGTTCTGGACCTTGGCAGTTCTGGTGGGCATGTTCCAGGGCGGCATTCAGGCGCTGAGCCGTTCCTACCTGGGCAAGATCATTCCCGCGGAGCAGAGCGGTGAGTACTACGGTCTGATGGATATTTGCGGCAAGGGCGCATCCTTCGTGGGTACCACCCTGGTTGCTGTGGTCAGCCAGGCTACCGAAGGCATGACCTTCGCCATCTTCGGTATTCCCGTGGTCAATACCGGCATTGCGGTAGGCTCCATTGCCGTGCTGTTTGTGATCGGATTCTTCCTCTTCTGTTATGCAGATAAGCTGAATAAGGCAAGAGTAAAGGCATAATAAAAAACCCGGTGTCATCTGACACCGGGTTTTATACATCCAATTGGGAACGAAGATCCATCTGCAAACCTGTGATAGGGTGCGGAAAAGACAAGGTCTTGGCACACAGCAGCTGGGAGCTAAGACCCATTGCAGCGGAAAAGGCTTGGGAAGCTTCGCTGCCGTATTGGGGATCACCTAAAATGGGATATCCCATATGAGAGCAGTGGACGCGCAGCTGATGGGTTCTGCCGGTGATAGGCCGCAGGGCTAGCTTGGTGATGCCGTCTTTACGCTCCAGGACAGAGAACTCTGTGCGGGAGGATTTTCCATCAGAGTTTACATAACGCAGAAGACTGGGAAGCAGACGGCGGGCAATGGGGGCGTCGATCATACCGGAATTTTCCTCCGGACCGCCATAGACTAAAGCGTGGTAAGTTTTTTGAATCTTACCTTCTGTGTGAAACTGATTGAGGATTCCGTGGATATGGGCATTTTTTGCCAGCAGCACGATGCCGAAGGTGTCCCGGTCAAGTCTTGTGATGGGATGGAAGGCACATTTCTGGTTGGTTCTTTGGTAGTAACCGAGCACCCGGTTGGCCAATGTGCCGGTAAGACGGGAGCGGGAAGGGTGAATCAGCATGCCTGCTGGCTTATCTACCACTAAAATGTGGTCATCTTCATAGAGAATGGTAAATTCTCCATCCTCGGCGGGATAGTCAGGCTCCGGTTCATCCAGATCCGCGGTAATCACGTCACCGATTTGAATCCCGAAATCTGCATGCCGGGGAATGCCGTTTACATAGAGCTTTTCGCTCCATTTCAGGCGATTCATCAGCCCGGTGCTGAGGCCAAGCTCCTGCTTTAAAAATGTGGAAAGCCGCCCGCTGCGGGTGGCAATGTGCTTCAGTTCCATAGGCGACCTCCTTTGGGGAGTAAAAAAGGCTTCGCAGAAGCGAAGCCTTTTATGTTTTGTAATTGATTAATTACAGAGCAGCCTTAGCCTTCTCAACCAGAGCTGCGAATGCAGCTGCGTCCTGGATAGCCATCTCGGACAGGCTCTTGCGGTTCATCTCGATGCCAGCCTTCTTCACACCGTTCATGAAGGTGGAGTAGTTCAGGCCGTAGGGCTTAACAGCAGCGGAGATACGAGTGATCCACAGTCTGCGGTAGTCGCGCTTCTTCAGCTTACGACCGACGAATGCGTAGTTGCCGGAC
>JAFOBK010000020.1 GCA_017381835.1 Oscillospiraceae bacterium
ACCAGGGGAGAGAAGAAACCCTTGCCCGGTGTCAAGTCCAGCTTTTTGTGGTGATAGAGGCTGATCAGCAGATATAAGAACGCACCCACGAAATAGCCGATGGACAGATATGCATTTCTGCCGGCGGCATCGGCCACACGGCCGTAGATATTCAGCAGCACCGCACCCATGCCGTTAAAGAAAAATGCCAAAATAATCAGCGGGAACCACTGCCAGGAGATTTTGCCGGAACTGCTGCCGCCCTCGAAGCAGGGAAGCGCCAGGGTAATACCCAACAGAATAATGCCCACAATTTGGGTGAAGGTCATGACCTCCTGATAGAAGATGCATCCCACGGCGATGGGCAGCACCACGCAGGCATTGGAGATCACGCTGGTGAGGCTCATAGGGCCGCACAGATAGCAGATGGACACGGTGATGCCCGTCAGCACCAGGTCAAGACCGTAGCACAGAGCCAAAAGCACACCGGTGGTTTCTAAGCGCAGAGAAAAACCGTTCAGACCCCAGTAACAGATCGCGGCAATGAGCATAGCCAGACCCTGGAAAAGACGCAGGTCAGCTACGGATTTTTGGGCTTTTGTCTGATACAGTCGGAGAGAAACACTACCAACGGAATGGGCAGAAGCGGAGAGAATTGCCAAAAGGAAATTCATAGCGTCAAATCCTTTCTCTATTTATCATTTGTGGCATCTAAGTCAGTCAGAAAGTTGTAGACACCGTCTTCTGACAGAACACCCCGTTTTAAATCCCGGGGAAGTTTTCCTTGCTCGTCCAGTTCAAAATCGGAAAGCCACTGACCGCCTTCGTAATATTGCAGAAAACTTTTCAGAAGCGCCTGAAAGCAGGCAGTAGTTCGCTCGGATGCCGGCGTGTTTCGGAGGGCATCAAAGCGCAGCTCCATTTTTTGAATTCTGCGGATGGCTGTGTCCAATATTTCAGGTTGGAAAGAATGATCGCGCATAAGATACACCTGCTCATATGTTAATCATAAACTGTATGATGGCTTAACTTTTTCATGGATGGCTTGCTGCGCCAGTAGGCCCGTGTGCGCCGGATCTTTTCCAATCCATCCTGGGTGTCAAGATGGCGGAATGCATCAAGATCGCTGCTTGTCCATTTTTTGGCATAGCGTTTTACAACTTGCATGTCACGGAATGTCCGATAGAACATTACCTGATCCAGCGCTTTTTTGATTGCCTGAGATAGTTCCCGACAAAACTGCAGATCATCGTGATATTCGATGAAATTCCCCAACCTGACACCAGTACCGGAGGGAAAGTCAAAGGAAAGAGAATCCCACTCATTCCAAAGAAAATGAAGGGCAATATTCAGATAGAAGCCTTTGGCATATCCCGACGGCTGAAATTCGATCACGGTGAAGAAATAGCCGTTGTCATCAATATAGGTTCTAGAGGTTCCCTTTTGGAAAATGCCCAAGGGAAGGAATGCTTCGTTGCAATGCTGTTTGAGGATGCTGTTGTGAGGTGTATGATCCATGCCATCACTGCCTTTTCATAGTATTGTGATGCAGATTTACAGCAAAAAGAGGCTGGACAAATCGAAATCAAAAATGAACGGGAAATCGATGTTCAAACTCCAGATTAGGGAGCCGCTTTGCGGGGGAGACAGTATTGTCCCAAACATTCTGAAAACCCCGGACAATCATTTCCGAACCATCCAGCTTGATATGGTTGATGCAAAAGTGTTCGTGGCCACCGGTGAATTCACGGTGAGAAATTGCGCGCTTAACTTCCAATGTTCCGGCATCGATGATTTCCCATCGGCGGGCGGTCACCTGACAAACAATGTGCATATGATCGAGAGAAGTAAATCCCCAGGATTTCGCAGGCCGCTTCTCGGCTAAAACCGCTCCGCTATGGATGTCCAGCAGTTGAAGCGCATATTCATGCTGATGACAGAGGACAGTGCGATCGTTGACAAACAAATTGGTAATTCCACGCTTGCTTTTTGTTCGCCAATGTTTTTCACCGGTGCGGGAATCAAGACAGAACAGACCGTTTTCCCAGGTCTGCACAAAGAGGCAGGCTCCGTCTACCGAAGGGGCGATGCCAAATTGAAAGTTGTAGGATGTGATCCACTTTGTTACCCACTCAGAACTGCTGCCATCATCAAAAAAGACTTTTACAGAAGTAAGGCCCGGATTGGAAGTAAGGTCCAGGGAAATCAGGCGAACAGTACCTGCGTCAAAGGCAATATCTGTGCGATTATTATACATGCAGTAATTGCGGTGAAAGATGATACGGCCATCTTTTAGCACTTGCTTATAAACATGTTCCGTACAATCACCGCCTTTTTCTTTAATCATACCACAAGACGAAAAAGATGCAAGCGGGCGCTGCATTCGTTTTCACATTTTGTTGATACTGGAAAACCTTTACATATGAGAAGGGCTTTGCTAAAATTAAGGCAGCAATTTGAAAGAAAATGGAGGAAAGCGTATGGCAGGCGGCAGAAATTCACTGGGACCCAGAGGCTTTTTGACAGAGGAAGAAAAACAGAGTATGCCCAAGGTAACGAAGGAACTGTTATTGCGGATTCTTTCTTACCTGAAGCCCTACTGGCTGCAGTTTTTGTTTGTGTTTGTGGCAATTCTGCTGTCGGCAACGGTAGGTCTGCTGCCGGCGATCATCACCGGACGGATCGTGGATCAGGCGCTGGTGGGCAAGGATCTGGCACTGCTGATCCGGCTGCTGATCATGGCCTTTTGCGCCCTGGGTGTCAGTCAGCTGATCGGCGTGCTGGAGAGCTACATCAACTCCTGGATCTCCCAGCGGATCATTTATGATATGAAAAATCAGATGTACCGCCATCTGCAGTATATGCCCCACTCCTTCTTTACCACCGAGAAGCAGGGCGATATCATCACCCGTATGAATACGGACATCAGCGGTGTCAGCACCGTAATCAGCGGTACTCTCTCCAGTATTGTCAGCAATACAGCCACGGTGGTGACCACTTTGGTAGCGCTGTTTTCCATGAGCTGGCAGCTGGCTTTGGTGGGCATCGCCATCATTCCGCTGCTCATCCTGCCCACAAGAAGCGCCGGCAAGACCCGCTGGATGCTGCTCAGCGAAAGCCAGGCAAAAAATGACGAGATGAACCAGGTCATCAATGAGACTCTCTCCGTCAGCGGCTCTATGCTGGTGAAGATTTTCACCCGGGAGGAAGAGGAGTACGAAAAGTTCGTCAAGGTCAATGGGGAAGCCACGGAGATCGCTCTGAAAGAGCGCCGCAGCGGCAAGTGGTTCATGGTGGTCATGGGCATGTTCAGCCAGCTTGGCCCTCTGCTGATCTACTTCGTAGGCGGCCTGCTGATCATCAACCGCTGGGATGTTGCTCTTTCCGTAGGCACCATCACCGCAACGGTGTCCCTGATCAACCGCCTCTACCGGCCTGTGGAGTCTTTGCTGAATCTGCAGGTAGATTTTACCCGCTCCCTGGCTCTTTTTACCCGTATTTTCGACTACTTTGATCGGGAGAACACCATCGTATCCCCCGAAGACGGCAAGAAGCCGGATGTGGTCATGCAGCCCATCGAATATAAGCATGTTCAGTTCAGCTATGACCCTTCCAAGCCTTTGCTGACGGATGTGAATTTCACCGTTCCCGGCGGCAAGATGTATGCCATTGTTGGCCCTTCCGGTTCCGGTAAGTCTACCGTGGTCAACATGATCCCCCGTCTTTACGATGTGCTGGGGGGCAGTGTCACCATTGCCGGTGTGGATGTGCGGGACTTTGATCTGAAATATCTGCGGCAATGCGTGGGCGTGGTGACCCAGGAGACTTACCTCTTTAACGGCACGATTCTGGAAAACCTGCGCTATGCCAAGGAAGATGCCACCATGGAGGAGATTGAAGCGGCCTGCCGCATTGCCAATATCCATGAGTTTATTCTGAAGCAGCCTGAGGGCTACAATACTCCCGTGGGCAACCGGGGTCTGAAACTCTCCGGCGGCGAAAAGCAGAGAATCTCCCTGGCTCGCGTGATTCTGAAAGACCCCAAGATTTTGATCCTGGATGAAGCCACCAGCGCATTGGACTCTATTTCCGAAAATGCTATCCAGGATGCGTTGGAAGCTATGATGAAGGGCAGAACCAGCATCGTCATTGCCCACCGTCTGTCCACAATTCTGAAGGCAGACCGGATCCTGGTGGTAAAGGACGGTATCATCTCCGAGCAGGGCACCCATGAAGAACTGCTGGCACTGGGCGGCACTTATCGGGAGCTGTTTGAAACCCAGTTCCGCCAGGCTATGGACTTTACTTCCAAGTCCCAGCTGGATATCGAATCCTTAAGTACTGCCCATCAGGTTCGGACCATCACCCAGTCGGATATCTCCGATGTGTATGACCTGTGTAAGTCCAATCAGAAGTATTACGCTTACACCAATTCTGCACCCACGGTGGAGAGTCTGACCCAGATCATCAGCCGCGTGCCGGAAGGCGCAGGAGAGAACGATAAGCACTTTGTGGGCTTCTATGATAAGGACCGCCTGGTGGCGGTGCTGGATCTGATCACCGGCTACCCTGAAAGGGACGATGCTTTCATCGGCTGGTTCATGGTGGACGGTCAGCTGCACCGGCAGGGCATCGGTTCCCAGATTTTTGCGGATGTCCGTGCGGCTATGTCCGGTCAGGGCTATGACTATCTGTCCCTTTCCTGCGAAAAGGAAAACGGGGAGGCCTGCGCCTTCTGGAAGGCTCAGGGCTTCCGGGCAAAGGCAGAGGACGATGGCCACATCCGCTTTGCAAGAGATATCTAAGGGAATGCAATACAAAAACCGGCAGAGGAAGTTCCTCTGCCGGATAATTATTTTATGATTTTTTCGTAATTTGTCCAATTGAAAACTTCGTAGCAATCCGTTCGGCCAATGAGTTTTCTCCAAAGGCGTTTAGGTTTCTTGATTTTGGCAAGGGCTTTCTGCAGCCGATCCATATCATTCTCGTCTTCGTCGGTGCTATCCCGGTACAGAGAATCGCCAAACCACTTTCCTGTTTTTGCATCTGTGGCAAAAATCACCCAGATGCGCCCAGTCAGTATACTTTGGATGTCCTCCCAAATTTCCCGGGGAAGTTCTTCATCCAGCCAACCGAAGAGCTCATAGGGGTATCCACCGAATTCCAAATCATAGAATTCTGGATCCTCAGAAGCATCAACAAAAATGAGATCAATGTTTTTGGTATGGTGAGGATTTTTAATGGACAGCAGCCGAAACGCACCGCTGTCTTCCCTGGGGCAGAATCCTTTTCGAACGTAAAACTCTCTCCGACTAGGTTCTATGGTTAGCAGATATGCAATACCGTGATCATCCAATAGCTGTTTCACTTCGCTCAATTTCAAATCTATCACCGCCTTTTCTCTTATCATACCATGAGATGATAAATTTGCAACTGATAAGAGAGTCCGGCTTGGAAACGGATGCGTATTATGCTAAAATAAGAAAAATAGAGGATGGAGGGAGCTTGGAATGAGCAGCAATCGAGAAACAATCAGAGATTTTGCAGCATTGTATATAAAAGAACAAATGAAAATTGCTCTGATCATTACACTTCCGATTTGCGTACTGCTTTTTGCCACCGCACTTTTTACGGGTTCGCCGAAAAAGGATATGCTGATGATCCTAATTCCACTTTTTTCCGATGTGGTATTTCTGTGTTTTCTCTACTGGAAGACCCGTCGGTTTGACTGTATGATTCAAAATCAGGAAAATCATATCGGTGCTTGTTTTGGAGAGGAAGAATTTACTCCGCTTTATCCCAAAACGCTGTTCTTCTGCTCTGCTGCATGGTTTGTGAAATCCGGCTGCTGGGCATTTCATAAAGATTGCCTTAAGGAAATCACAGTGGGGGTTACAGGAGAAAAAACACCAGCCAGACACTATATGGTGGTGTTTCATACAGTAGATGGCAAGGTAATAACAGATTGCAATATGCGATCCGGAGAAATTCAAAAATTAAAGCAATGGTATAACCAATAAGGAAAGCAAACCCCGGCAGAGGATTCCTCTGCCGGGGTTATTATGATTCTTTACTGTACCGGATCGGTCCAGTAGGCACGGTTGTAGATATCGGTGAACTGATAGGTAAGGTTTGCTGCATCTGCATCGATATAGACATCGCTAATGTACAGTTCATCCTCAACGACAAGCTGCTGGCCGAACATGTAGCTGTCCAGGTATTCGCCGTCGTAGCTGTAGTAGTCGCAGACAAAGTCGATCACATCACCGGGAACCACGGGATCCATGGTCTTGGCCACGGTGTCGGTCTCACCGTCCTTGTAGACCCGGCGGACGCCTGCGATGGTGCCGTAGGGATCTGCATCGGAGAAGACCACCACCAGCTCTGCCCGCTCACCGTTGTACAGCACGGGGATTCGGCCGGTGATGCTGTAGCTGCTGCCATCGTCTACGGTATACTCGTGGTAGTAAGCCACCGGCTGCTCATTGACAGCAATCCAGGTGATTTTGTCGGGAGCCAGCAGATTGCCGTCCTGATCGAATTCATAGACGGTGTCCAGACCCAGGTCGATGTAGCCTTCGCCGTCATCATAGAACATGTTGGCATGGAGGGACTGCACCAAAGACCACTGCTGCTCCGGCAGGACGATGGCCATGCCATTGCCCGTAGGCTGCCAGGTCAGCAGGCTGCCATCGAAGGAATTGTTTGCAATGTAGGAAGTCATTTCCTCGGCTTCCAGGGCACGGCCGGAGAGGAAGTCCGTATTCATGTCGGTAAGGCCTGCAATGCTGCTGAAGTCGCCCCCCAGGAATGTACCCAACAGCTGGCCAATCATGTCGGCGCTGCTGCCGGAGTCCATGCCGGGAATGCCCAGCAGGGTGGGCAGGGGAGAGGGAGTGCCGCCGGCGGCTGCCTGGCCGCTGACTTCCATGCTGGCAAAGGCCTGAATGCAGCGGGCATACTCTTCGTCCATACCGATCTGCTCATAGGTATCCACGGCATTGTCCACCATGGAAGCTTTCCGGAAGGGGAAGTAAATGGAGATGCCGTAGGCATTGGTCATGTTGGAAGAAGTGCGGTTGTACTTGACCGCGCCCAGCAGCGCCTCTGCCAGGGCATCGCCTTCCTGGGTGTTCATATTCTTTGCCAGGTGTACCAGGTCAACCTGGTCGATGCGGCTGGATGCGCCGAATTCCCGGGCATTGCTTCTGGCATTGGAAACCTGGGCATAGTCATTGTTCTTGATCAGCTGGTAAGTATCATTGGAGAAAGCGGCCAGTGCCTTGGGAATGGTGGCTTCCGCTTCTGCCAGGTCAACGATGGAGAGGGTGGTGGACTGACCGGCGCACTTTCTGCCGCAGGCTTCCACAAAGTCATCGATGATTTCCTTGCCCACTTCCAGGGTGGAAAGGGAGGTATTCCGGGAGAGGGAGGTCAGCCAATTGGTGTAGTACCAGCCGATGCCAGGTTCAGTTTCCTCGCTGGCGATCATGTAGTCGGCATGCTTGGAGAGCATCAGGGCATTTTCTGCGGTGGCCATCAGGCAGGCATCGAAGCCCACGAAGTCAAAGCGGATACCGCCGTCGGTCAGGGCTTCATCAATTTCAGCCAGGCTCATGGAGCCACTGGACTGGAACTTTTCATCATAACCGAAGCCGCTGACAGAACCGCCGCCGTGATCCCAGAAGATCAGAGCGTTCCGGTTGGCGGGGAATTTATTGGCGCACCAGCGGATGAAGGAGGAGAGGGTGTCCGGGTCGGTCATGGATACGCTGCCCAGGTTTTCTTCCAGGCAGACGATGCCGTCATCCTTGATCTGCCAAATCTGATTTGTCTTGCTGCTCATCACGGAATTCTGCCATTGCTTGCAGCCGCCGGTATAGACAATCAGATTTACCTTGTCGCCAATCTCCGCATCCAGCATCTCCTGCAGATCCATGGTGGCCATTTTGCTGCGGGATTCCAGGTCGGTGCCGCAGAGGTAGACCATCAGGGTCACCTCATCTTTGCCGCTGCCCAAGATGTTGGTATACTTATCCCGGGCACTGCTGACAACGGAAGTGTCCAGCGCCTGGGTGTTGCTTCCGGTGTCCCAGCCGGTGGATACATTACCGCCGGACAGATTGCCGAAGAGAGATTCGTAGGGATCATAGGAAGATTCATAGGAGCTGCCGGGGGCAGGACTCTGGGGCGCAATGTCGCCGCCACCGCCAAACAGCAGGCTGCTCAAGCCGCCGCCACCGCCCAGCAAGAGAACCAAAAGAAGGATGATCAGCTTGCTGCCGCCAAAACCGCCGGAACGGGTGGCGCGTCCGCTGCTACCGGTATGGGCACTGCCGGCAGAATGCTGGGGAGTGCGTCCGGGTTTGCCTACAGGGCCGGTACCAAGTCCGCTGCCCCGCCGCTGGATGGGTTTGCCATGGCCGGTGATGTTTTGCTGCCGGCCTCTGGGTCTGTTGTTCATATCCTGCCTCCTAAGCGCGTTTTCTTAATCATACCACATGGCGAATAAAATGCAAGAAAAAGCGGGGATGTACGCTGTCAGGCGGCTGGACATTTTGGTATCCTGGATGTATAATGCATATATTTCCAAAAAGAACCGGATATTGGAGGGGTTCCAATGAATATTATGAAAAATAAAAGCGCCCTTCGCTGGGCTTACCTGGCAATGGGCGTTTTTGCAATGCTTTTTGCGGGTATTTTGTACGCCTGGTCTATTTTGAAAGCGCCGCTGGCTGCGGAATTTGGATGGGACGCCTCCGGCCTTGCTCTGAACTTCACCCTGGCCATGAGCTTCTTTTGCATCGGCGGTCTGCTGGGCGCGCAGATTTCCAAACGCAAGGGTCATAGAATGGCTTTGATCCTGGCAGGCATTTTGTCTGCGGCGGGATTTCTGCTGACAGCTGCGCTGGGCGGAAATTCTGTGTGGATGCTCTATATTACATATGGCATCCTGGCCGGTATGGGTATCGGCATTGCTTACAATGTGGTCATCGCCACCGTCAGCGCCTGGTTTCCCGATAAGAAGGGTCTTTGCTCCGGCTGCCTGATGATGGGTTTCGGCGTCTCTGCTCTGGTGCTGGGTAACTTAGCGGATGTGCTTTTCAAAAGCAGCCTGGGTTGGCGCTTGACCTATGTGATTTTGGGTATTGCGATTTGCGTGGTGCTGCTCCTGGCGGCGATGCTGCTGAAGAAGCCGGATTCCCGGACGGCTCTGCCTCAGCCGAAGGCCGGCAAGACCGCAGCGGAGGACTTTGAACGGCAGGACTACACCTCCGGTCAGATGCTGCGCCGTCCCTCTTTTTGGATGGCCTTTGTGAGCATCTCCTTCCTGGCTGCAGTAGGCAGCTCTGTGATCAGCTTTGCCAAGGATCTGGCCCTTTCGGTGGATGCGCCGGAGGCATTGGCAGTTTCTTTGGTGGGTCTACTGTCCGTGTGCAACGGCCTGGGACGGATCCTCACCGGTGCTCTCTTTGATGCCATGGGCCGCAGAAAGACCATGCTGCTGGCAAATATCCTTACCATCGGTGCGGCCACTGTGACCCTGGTGGCAGTTTCCGTGGGTTCGCTGCCGGTTTGCATTGCAGGTCTGTGCCTGACAGGTATATCTTACGGCGCCTGCCCCACCATCACTTCTGCCTTTACCTCTTCTTTCTTTGGCATGAAGTATTTTTCCACCAATATGGCATTTATGACCTTCACCGTCATGGGCGGCTCCCTCATTGCCACGGTGTCTAACAAGGTTTTTGAGGTCACCGGCGGCTATACCGCAACTTTTATGATGCTGCTGGGTCTGACCTTTGCAGCGCTCGTTCTGAATATCTTTATTCGTAAACCCTGAAAAAAGCAGCCTGTCCCGGTTGGGGCAGGCTGCTTTTGGTGTTATCGGGGAAATGCTGGGTGGGTGCCGTCAAAAATCTGCTGTACAGTGCTTTGAATTTGGGGGAGTAAGGCAGGGAGCTTTTCCTTGACCCGCTGTATATATGCTGCGGATTTCTCCCTGTTTCCCATGGCTGCGTAAAGAATCGCCGCTGTGGCATCCGCGCCGGGCTGGGCAGGATATTGCTGCGCCGCAAGCCAGGCTTTTTCTGCTTCATCATACTGATGGAGCATGGTCAGGCAGGAGGCTAAGTTTGTGTAAGCAGAGCCGAGCATTATCTCGTCCTTGTCATTTTCGGACATTTCCAGCAGGCACGCGATGCCGGTTTGGTAATAGCCCTTTGCCTTTTCCAGCTGGGAGGCCCCGTGGGCGGCCTTTGCCAGCTTTAAGTAGGGGAGATAAAACCGATGGCCGATTGCGCCTGCTTTTTCATACCATTCCAGGCTCTGCTCTTTTGCGCCGCCCATTTCAAAGCAGAGGCCTACAAAAAATGCCCAGGCGGCTTTGTCCTCATCGTAAATACAATGGGGGTGGAGTTCTTTCAAAAGCTCCATGCCCCGCTTGACTTCCCGGCGGCTGATATGGTTCAGGGCGTTGATCAGCAAGATCCGAACCTGCTGGTTCTCTACAAATGCCGGCTCCAGAATGGGGCCGAATGCCTGCCGATGGGCTTCCCAGCTTTGCCGCAGCGCAAATTCCGCGCTTTCAAAATCAATAGGGGGATTGCTCATACTATACACCGCCTTTTTGCATATGATGAGAGATTAACACAGTAAGCGGCGGGAGCAAGTCCCCGCCCTGCATTTGCGATAGCGTATCCGGCATTTCTATAAATGTCCCATACCCTCTTGTTGATTCATTCACCGGCATATGGGCTAGTTTCCGCAATGTATACAATCACATTACAATCCCAGGGCTCATAGTATATGTATCGTATTTTCAAATGCTGCCCATTGCCGGATATGACACCACCATATACCTTTGTGTTATTGTAGCCTTGCAGGGCGGTGTTATCGGAATAGTCAAAAAGCACACCGTTGATTTGAAATGTCTCGTGAGCGTGCCCTTCTGCGGGCATGGGGGTAAAATCTTCTACATACCCCTCAACCGTCATATATCGTCCTTCTTCGTATGCGACTACAATGTTTTGGTACATATTGATTTGGCTTGTAATAACAATACCGCACACTAAGAGGCTCAGCACGAGTCCAAAGGAACAGATGAATAAATTTACTCTGTGTCCTTTGGTTGTTTTCTTGCTCCGGATTTCTCTTGCTTCTCTAATCAAAAAGCGAGCAATTAGCAAAACCATAACAAAAGGAATCACAGTTCCCCGATCTGTGCGGTAAGTTACCTCGTACAACACATTGTTCATGCAATCACCGCCTTTTCTTTTATCATATCACGGAGCGGTCAAATTGACAACAAAAAGCGGGCGAACACAGTTCACCCCTACAACCATTTTCGGTAGAATTCGTAGTGACGACCTGTGATCACCCGTTATGTTGCTGCTTTCAATGGGAATTCCACACCGGGTATCCAGAGAATTTGCAAGAACCTGATTGAAGGGATGATGCCCATAGGTTATCTTCGCTTTTGAGACAGTAAACGGATTAGTCCGCACATAGACAGCACATAACAGAATAAACCCAATCCCATAAAACCGGTTGCTTCACCGGATAGCTTTTCTGAGGTGTTTTGAAATTCTAACAATACCTGATTGTCTGCATTCAGCTCCATAATAGTATTGGAATTCGGATGTACAATCATAGACAGCTCTATGCCGGGGGTAAGGTTATCGATACTGTTCAAAAGATTGTCGTTGATACATACACCGTCAATGTATAGTTGCGCATGATCCTCAAACTGGATAATAATCTCTGCTACGTGGCCCCGTTCTTGTTGCGTTGCGTAGGATTCATATATGGCAGTTGTGTGAATAGATTCTTTCTGTTTAATAGGTGTGTTCCAGTATTGCATACCAAAGGTGAATACTGTACCCATAATTAAACCCACAATCAATAGAAACCATGCTTCGCCTTTTGTCATTGGCCTCTTGTTCTTCATCTCAACTTACCTCATGAAATATGATGTTACACAATTGGTGTCTTACAAGTTATTCAGTATGGGAAACCAATCGGGAGAGAAAATCCTGTATCCGGTTGCCTGATTACAGTTCGTTCCGGTATTTTTCGACCAGCGCCTGGAATTGCGCCACATACTTATCCAGGCGTTTCTGATCCTTTGGCAAGTCCAGGCTGGGTTTGCGGAAACCGCAGACCCGAACATCGTTCATGACAGCATCCTCAGTATTATATGCACACATACACTTTCCGGAAAGATGGGGATATTTGGCCACAAGCCAGGCAATCTCCTCTGTTGTCAGCATACCCGCATCGAAATCAAACTGCTCCAAAGAGGGCAAGGTGCGCAGAGCATCCATTCTTTTATCCAGTAAGCGGATACCGTTCAGGGAGAGCTGCTTCAAAGCAGGCATTCCGGCAAAACAATCCAAGGATTCCACAGAAAAGTTGTTGAACATACCTCCGCTGAGAAAAACCTGTTCCATAACCTTGGAGGTTTTCAAAAGCGCAGGGTTCAAGGTCATGCGTTTTGCATCGATGATACTGATCGTTCGCAGCGACTCGTTGCGCTCCATATTCCACAGCTTGTCAGCGCGGATGTTCCAAAAGATAGACACCTCTTCAAGATTTCTTAAGTCTTCCAGGGGTGAAAAGTCACGGATAAGGTGAGACTTGAAAAAAGAAAGATAACGGTATGATTTTCCGTAGTGCTGTACAAAGTGTTCCAAGCTCTCCTGGTTCATTCCGCAGATTTCCAGAATTTCCGAATGCTTGCCCGTTGCCATTTCGTAATCCACATCGTCAGGGGTCATGCAGCAGGGAGAGAGCGCTTCACCTTTGATGCTTTCGGGGCGGGAGATAAACAGCCGTTTCTCCGTTTGGCTGACGTGAATAAAGAATTCCTTATTTCTTGACGGCATACTGCTGACCTCCGCTTTTTCTTTCATCATATCACGGGAAGACGAAAATGCAATAAAAAGGAAGCACGTCGTTGTTTTAGCTTTGATAACTTTGTGTGAATCTTGAGCCC
This sequence comes from Oscillospiraceae bacterium, assembly GCA_017381835.1. Next base: position 12,974 of record JAFOBK010000020.1, read on the forward strand.
AACCTCTGTGCAATCATCGACACCAAAATATTGGGATTCAAATTGCGCAGAAAACACTTCACTTACAACATGAATCACTTCATCTGCGGAGGAGGTTGGCGAGATCCGCTGCGCAATCATTCTGGACTCAATATCGAATTCGTCCCGGGGACATCCGGATTCCAGCAAACAATATGGATCCCACTTATCGATACACCGCTTTACGATTTTAAATGTCCGGTCCATAATCTCACCTCTTAAAATTATCATATCATAAAACCGGCAAAACACAAGAAAAAGGCGGGAGCAAGCCCCCGCCCTACACTAGCACAGCAATACTCTATGTACCCGAAAAATCAAGGATTGATATGATACAGTTTAACACCGGATAAAGTAGCAATTGCAATCAATCCGGGAGCAAGCTCTTTCACGTTCTGTACGCCCCATTCTTCCGGAATGGAGGTAAGAACCTCGCCGGTGTACGCGTCAAGCAGATAGAACCCGCTTCGGGATGCTAAATAATGATAACTCCCGCAGGAAGACTGTTTGATTTGATTTATTCTATCTGGTACCGAAAAGGTATTCGGTATGGATATATCTGCCAGACCAAAGGCAGCGAAGCTTTCATTTCGCAAATTCTGTGATTCGGTAGCCTCATTAAATAAATGAGGAAACACATCGGACATTTTGCATATTTTGTCTTTCGGAAAAGGGTGGGAAATGGTCTGGATTTCTTTGCCCTCCAATGTAAACTGCCGACAGGTATCCAGGGCGGAGATAGTGATCACACCCTTTTCCTCATCAATTGTGATTGTCGGCACCAGAATGCTGACAGAACGTTCCAACGGAAATTCCTGGAATCCAGTACCGTCAAAGAAAAGGAAATAGTTTCGGCAGTCCTCCTGCCGATCATAACCGGTCAGAAAATAGGTGTGTGTTGCTTCCATTCTCCAAATTCCGGTGATGCAATATTTGTCGGCTAAATAATCGTGGTATTTACCGGAGCCGTCTATGTAGTAACGACGCAGAGTGCTGCTTCTGGAAGCGGTGCGACAGTGGACAGGGATGAACACAGATCTGCCGTCAAACGACCAACAGCCAAGCCCTTCCAAATTGCAATTATAGGGAGCCTTTACTGTGATACGCGTTTTCTCAAACGTTTGCAAATCCACAATATAGAATTTATTCAGCGTGGAGATCAGCAGCAGCTTGGTTTCGTCCGGAGATATGTGTGCCGAATACACATAGTCCAGTCCTTCTACTGTGTGGAGCAGATTTAGATACCTGTCCATGATTGCAGCCTTTTTTCCTGTGCATCCAATGATGTAGGATAGGGAAACGCAGAAATCCTTCGCTCTCTCCAGGGGCTTACACTTGATTCGTTCCAGCTTCAATCTACTTCACCGCCTTTTCTTTTATCATATCACGGAGCGGTAGAGTTGACAACAAAAAGCGGCGGGGGCAAGCCCCCGCCCTACGATTATGCTGCCGCATCCAGCATATTATCGATGAAAATGCCGTAGCCGGTGGTTGGGTCGTTGACCAGCACATGGGTAACGGCGCCCACCAGTTTGCCGTCTTGAATAATCGGTGAGCCTGACATGCCCTGGACGATGCCGCCGGTGGTGTCCAGCAGCCACCCATCGGTGACTTTCAGCAGCAGATTCCGGCCGTCGGAACCGGAATGGGGATAAATTTTCAAAATTTCCACAGAATATTCCTGAACGGTGCCGTTTTCGATGGTGGAACGGATGATGGCGGGCCCTTGGCGGATCTCCGACACTTCGGCGGTGGGAAGCATTTCTCCCCGGAAGGGGACATCGGCGATGCCAAATACACCCTGAACCGTATTTTTGGAGAGGGTGGCGATGGGTTCCCGGTCGGTAACGCTGCCCATCAGCTGCCCGGGATCTCCGGACTTACCCTTTTTCACCGCATCCACCTGGGCGCGATAGGCAAAGCCTTCTGCCATGGCCACCAGATCTCTGCCTTTGTCATTGACACCGTGACCCAAAGCGCCGAAGGTATGGGTGTCCGGGTCATAGTAGGTGACAGTACCCACACCGGTGATGCCTTGCCTTAGGAATACACCCAATTTCGGGCCTTCCGGGGTGATGGCCGGCTCCAGTTCCAGCTCCTTTTGGGAAGTGCCTCTTACAATAGAAATATCAATATCCCCATCGGAAATCTCCAAAGCCCGGCGTACATCTTCCGGACAATGGATATCGGTGTCGTCGATTTTTACGATCCGGTCTCCTTCTTTCAGTCCGGCTTCTTTGGCGGCAGTACCCAGGCGGCTGTCAAAGCCGGCGATGGTTACCCGGTTTTCCCGCACCTCCAGGCCAACCACCTGACCTACGGGAATCAACAGCCTGGCAGCACTGACGGGGGCTACCATCATAAAAACCGTAAGCGCTGTTACAGCAAAACGAACGGTGAGTTTTTTCATGTTTCTCTCCCTCCTTTTTTCTGTGCTTACTATGCCTCGCAAAAAGAAGTTGTAACCGAAGCAAATGTCGAAAGTTTTGGAAAAAGATTGCAAATGGATGGAAAGAAATGTAAAATGGAGAAAATGTGACGGGAGGAAGAATTATGACCGACTACAAAGCCTTAAACAGTCAGCTGAAAGCCCTGACGGAGGGGATCCCTTATCGGATCGCAAACCTTGCCAATGCATCTGCACTGCTGTGGGAGCATTTGGACTGCGTCAACTGGGCGGGTTTTTATATGATGGAGGACGGCGCGCTGGTGCTTGGCCCCTTCCAGGGCAAGACCGCCTGCATCCGCATCCCCGTGGGAAAAGGTGTTTGCGGCACGGCGGTGGCGGAAAATGCTACCCAGCGGGTAGAGGATGTGCATCTGTTCCCGGGCCATATTGCCTGCGATTGCGCTTCCAATTCTGAAATCGTAGTTCCTATCCGGAAAAGCGGTGAGATCATCGGTGTGCTGGATATCGACAGCCCTATCAAAAACCGTTTCACCGCTGAGGATCAGGCGGGCTTGGAGGCTTTTGTGGCCATCCTGGAAAATGCCCTGTAACAACAAAAACTGCGGCAAAACCGCAGTTTTTAAAATATTTGTTATACCTATTGACAGAGTAGGTAATAGATGCTATATTACCCATGGACCTACTAGGTAAATACCTCTGAGAGGAGTTTAGAAAGATGAGAGTTTACGCAGATAACGCAGCGACCACCCAAATCAGTGAACATGCCCTGCAGGCTATGATGCCTGCTTTCCGTGAGCATTTCGGCAATCCCTCCAGCCTGCATACCCTGGGCCAGAATCAGAACGAGCTTCTGCAGGATGCAAGAGCCAGAGTGGCCAAGTGCCTGGGCTGTGAGCCCCGTGAGATTTACTTCACCTCCGGCGGCAGTGAGGCCGATAACCAGGCCATCCGCTCCGCAGCGCTGTACGGCGCAAAGAAGGGCAAGAAGCACATCATCTCCACCCCCTTTGAGCATCATGCTGTGCTGCACACCCTGGACAAACTGGTGAAGGAAGGCTTTGAAGTCACCTACCTGGATGTAAAGGAAGGCCACAATATTACTTCTCAGCAGGTGAAGGATGCGATTCGTGAGGATACCTGCCTGGTTACCACCATGTATGCAAACAACGAGATTGGCTCCGTGCTGCCCATCGCTGAGATCGGCGCGATTTGTAAGGAAGCCGGCGTACCCTTCCACACCGACGCTGTTCAGGCTGTTGGCCACATCGCCATCGATGTGAAGGCACAGAATATCGACATGCTGAGTCTTTCCGGCCACAAGTTCCACGGCCCCAGAGGCGTTGGCGCTCTGTACTGCCGTAAGGGTCTGCCTCTGGTGAACATCATCGAAGGCGGCGCCCAGGAGCGCGGCAAGCGTGCCGGCACTGAGAACACCCCTGCAATTCTGGGTATGACCGTGGCTATGGAAGAAGCTTGCGCAAACCTGGAAGAGAACAACGCAATTTCCCGCCGTCATCGTGACCGTCTGATCGAGGGTCTCTCCAAGATCCCCCACAGCGCGCTGAACGGTGACCCTGTGAACCGTCTGCCCGGCAATGTTAACTTCTGCTTTGAGGGCATCGAAGGCGAGAGCCTGCTGCTTCTGCTGGACGCTCAGGGCATCTGCGCTTCCTCCGGTTCTGCCTGCACCTCCGGCAGCCTGGATCCCAGCCACGTTCTGCTGTCCATCGGCCGTGTTCATGATGTGGCCCACGGTTCCCTGCGTCTGAGTGTCTGCCACCTGAATACCGACGAAGAGATTGACCACTGCCTGAAGGTTGTTCCCGAAGTAGTGCAGCTGCTGCGGAACATGAGCCCCGTGTGGCGTGACCTGCAGGAAGGCAAGAGAGAATATATTCTGAAATAAGGAGAATAAAACTATGGCACTGTATTCTGAAGTTGTTATGGACCATTTCACCCATCCCCGTAATGTGGGTGTTATCGAAAATGCCGACGGTGTCGGCGAAGTGGGCAACGCCAAGTGCGGCGATATTATGAAGATCTACCTGAAGATCGAAAACGACATCATTGTAGATGTAAAGTTTGAGACCTTCGGCTGCGGCTCCGCTATTGCATCTTCCTCTATGGCTACCGAGATGATCAAGGGCAAGCACATCAATGAGGCTATGGCTCTGACCAACAAGGCTGTTGCTGAGGCGCTGGACGGTCTGCCCGCACACAAGCTCCACTGCTCCGTGCTGGCTGAGGAAGCCATCAAGTCCGCACTGAAGGACTACTACGATAAGAACGGTATTGCTTACGACAAGAAGCTGTTCCCCGACTGCGAAAACTGCGGTCACTGCCACTAATTATGATTGTATCTACTAAGGGACGGTACGCTCTGCGTGTGATGGTGCGGCTGGCTCTGAATCGGGAGGATGGCTACATCCCTCTGAAGGAGATCGCAGAGGCGGAAGAAATCAGCCAAAAGTATTTGGAATCCATCATGACCACCTTGTCCAAGGCGGGATTTGTGGATGCGGTTCACGGCAAAGGCGGCGGCTACCGGCTGAATCGGGAGCCTAAGGACTATACCGTGGGCAGCATTCTGAAGCTGACAGAGGGTTCTCTGGCGGCGGTATCCTGCACTGCCCAGGGACCTGCGGCCTGCGCCCGCACTACCTGCTGCCAGACTAAACCCATGTGGGACAAGCTGGACCGGATGATCGATGAATTTTTCGAAGATATTACCCTGGCAAACTTACTGGAAAACAATGAAACTGTGTAATAAGAAAGGAATTTTATTATGGCAATTCTGAGCCCCTCTATTCTGTCCGCTGATTACATGAACATGGAGCGTGACCTGAAGGCAAGTGCCGAAATGGGTGTCAAGTGGCTGCACGTGGACATCATGGACGGTCTGTTCGTTCCCAATCTGTCCTTCGGCTATTCCATGGTGGCTTCCATGCGTAAGGTTACCGATCAGGTGCTGGATGTGCATCTGATGATCGATCGCCCCATCCGCTATGTGGAGCAGTTCTGCAAGGCAGGCTCCGACTACCTAACCATCCATGTGGAGGCAGATACCCGCGAGAACACCAAGGCTGCTCTGGAGAAGATCCGTGCACTGGGTGTAAAGCCCGGTATCGTTCTGAAGCCCAAGACCCCCGCTGAGGACATCGCTGAGTTCCTGCCCCTGGTAGACCTGGTGCTGGTGATGACTGTTGAGCCCGGTTTCGGCGGCCAGAAGTTCATGGCTGACATGATGCCCAAGCTGAAGCAGCTGAGAACCATGCTGGACGAGGTCAATCCTGACTGCCATCTGGAAGTGGACGGCGGCGTGGATCTGGTCACCGGCGTTACCTGCAAGGAAAACGGCGCAGATGTGCTGGTTGCAGGTTCTGCATTCTTCGGCGCAGCTGACCGCGCAGCATTTGCTAAGGAAATCGAGTTGTAATACATATACTATATTATAATGTATAAATGCTTAAAAATGTCCTTCCCGGTTTCGGGAAGGACATTTTGCTGTTCTTATCATTATTCTTCTTCGTCTTCAGCGTCTTCTGCTTCTTCTAAAGCATCGTAGTAAGCATCCTCTTCTGCGTCAGCAATAGCCTGGGCTTCTTCTTCTTCAGTCCGTCTTGCTTCGGCTTCGGCGCGCAGTTCTGCCATATAAGCATCGTAGGCTTCCTTGCCCCGCTTCCATTCTTTGTAGGAAATGATGGCCAGGAAAAGAGCACCGCCGCCCAGCAGACCAACGCCCAGGAGCAGACCGCCGATACCGGGAGCCTCAGGGCCGCCTTCCATATAGAGCTTTACAATGTTGACGCACATGTAAAGAATATAACCGATGGCCAGCACGCGGAATGCAACGGTGTTGTTGGGGTTGCGGGGAACCTGCTTTTCCTCTTCGGATGCAGATCTCTTATTAAAAAGTCCCATGGAAATTCCTCCGTTTTGTATAGATGGATTTATTATAGCGGGAAAGACAGAAAAAGTCCATGGGTTTTTCAAAGAAAACCCAATAGATGTTATGGTAACCAACCCCATAAGGGAAAATACAGAAACTTTTTAAAAAATTTTTTGTCCGATTTTGGCAGAGGCTTCCGGGGGAACTATAAAACAACACAAATGTCCGTCAAAGAAAGACGATCGTCAGCGGCGGACATGTGTAATCGGTACGAAAAAAACATGGGTTCGGAGTAAAACACGCATTTTTGGCGCTAAAATGTTGAAAAATCGGAAAATAAGCCAAAGTCGGTCTGTTTTGAAGTCATTAAGTGGTAAAAATACCCTAAAACACTTGACAAATTAAGAAAAACGAGTATAATGATACCCGACTATTCCCTCGCGTGAGGATAATGTCAAAATTTGAAGGAGGAAAATGAAAATGAAAAAGTTTCTCGCACTGGTTCTGGCCCTGGCTATGGCTCTGTCCATGATCGCTTGTGGCGCTAAGGAACCCGCTGCCCCCGAAGCTGCTCCCGAAGCTGCTCCTGAGGCTGCACCCGAAGCTGCTCCCGAGGCAGCACCCGAAGCACCCGCTGAGTACGTAGACCCCTTCGCAGAGTA
>JAFOBK010000196.1 GCA_017381835.1 Oscillospiraceae bacterium
CCGGTGCAGATCAGCTTCGCTCCATTCTGCTTCCGCTCATCCTTGTCCAAAACAAAAATCGCATCCACCGCACCGCTGATGCCGGTGGTGCCGGAGAGCTTGTTGACGGGATCCCGGTCACTCTGCTTGCGCAGATGATGTACCAGCAGAATGGAGATGCGCTGGGTATCCGCAATGCGTTTGAGCTTTTGCAGTTCCTCATAGTCGCCGCCATAGGACGGCTCGCCGCTGCTGCTGCGCACCATCTGGAAGGTGTCGATGACCACCAGCACCGTGTCGGGATGCTCCCGGACGAATTTCAGAATCTGCGCTTCCAGATCGTCCGCCAGAGAACCGGCGGCATTGGCAAAGAACAAATTCGCCGGAGCCTCATCGGTGATGCACCCCAGCCGCTGCTGAACCCGGAAGTAGGGATCCTCCAGACAGAGATACAGCGCAGTGCCTTTCGCAGTTTCCAGATTCCAAATGGGTTCGCCCTTCGCAACCCGCACACACAGATCCATCACCATCCAGGACTTCCCCACCTTCGGCGCACCGCCGAGAATGCTCAACCCCTGGGGCAGCAGACTCTTCACACAAAACTTCGGCGGGGACAGGTTCATATCCAGTAAGGTTTCGCCGTCGATGACAGACAATTCTCGTTCATCCATTTCTTATCCTCCTTTTCTGTATTTGCAAATCGCACCTTGCATGATATAATGTAATCGCCGTTAACCGAAATTGAAATATGAAAGTGATCTTCACACAAATCAAGGAAGATCACTTTCAGACATACACAGGAGTTGATTATGATGGAACAGACGCCGGGATTGTATTTGACTCTCATGGATGATGGAGCTATCAGGAAACACCTCATCACTGCAACCGGCGCAGTGATTGAAGAAGAATCCACGATCATGAATGAGTTGATCCTGTACTCCGAGATCGACTATACGCCTTACGCAGATTTGATGGAGCATCTGGATAGTTGGAATTTCCACTTGCAGATCAACGGCGAGGAAATATTTGAAGATGTGAATATGTTTGAGTTTCATCGCTTCGCAACATTAGCCGATGAAACACTTGCCCTTCTGGAAGAAAGCCGTCCTCTCAGCGGAACACTGATGCGCCTTCAGCTGGATCAGCATGTTCCCTGCGATGACGGCAGTGCTATGTATCCCTTCCTGGCGCATGAGCAAGCGATGCTCTGTCTGAAGGAACCCATGCTGTTTCAGTTCACAATCAAGAGTGTGCTGTCCGATCTGGAAGAAAAGCTTCCCATCGATACCGAAAACAAATATGACTACCTTCGCAAATCGCAGTTCACGCAAATTACGATCCTTGACGGAACACTTTCATCTCAATACTATTTCTCTTCTGAAGAAGAATACTGCCGGTTTCTCCTGCTGCATTTCATCAACCGCAACCCCAACGTGGCTCTGTGTCGCTGCTGCGGAAGATTCTTCATTCCGAAGACGAAAAAGAAAACTCTTTATTGTGACCGCATTGTCCATGAGGGGAAAACCTGCAAAGAAGTTGCGCCTCGGCTCAAACACAAAGTCAATTCTCAAAACGAAATCATCATTGAAGAATTTGACCGTGCCAAGCGAAGAATGTACAAGCGATACGAGCGTACACTGGACGAAAAGAAACCCTCCGGTAAGGATCTGGAATATACCCAATATTATGCATGGCTGAAGAAGGCGGCCGATGCACGTGACAAGTGTCTTGCCGGAGAGATGCCTGAAGAGGAAGCATTGAAGGTCATCAACGTTCCGTAAGTTTGGAAGTATTGACACTTGTAAAATCCATTGCGGAGAGTTAACATCACCAACAACTTTGGAGGTGATGTTTATGAAAGAATACTTCGAAACACTGATAGCTCACATTACGGAACACCCACCTGACTGCGGGGACGCCGACTCCATCCTGGTACTTCTCTATGAAACCTACAATACAGTTAACACTATGGACGACGACCAGATCAAGGCAGATTTCAATGTGCTGTATCAGACAATGAACGGCATGGTGCTGCGAGAGGTAGACAGGATTATCTACCCCGTCTGTACACTCTGCCGGGATCATGAGCGGGCTGGATTTATTCATGGTGTGCAAATCGGTGTCCGCCTTCTTCAAGAATTGGAAAGCGACGAATGATTCTAAAACGCAATCCGCTGCAACATCCGCAGTGACCAAAACAGAAAGCTAAAAGGGAGCGGCCCGCGGTCCAATACCATTAAGATAGCGGCCTTGGTTACCAAGCCCCTCTCATAACGAACGAGTGCATCCCGCGAGGGATGCACTTTTTCTGTAAAAAGGGCATGACAAGTAAGCAGATTGCGAAATCTGCTTAAAAAGAGCTGTTCAAATGGGGAAAGTTATGCTACCCTATAGAGGAAACCATTGAATCTTGGTCGATTTGCGTTTCTGGGAGCCTTCCGGTTGGGTCGGACAGGCACAAGATTCCTGGAAATATTGGTTTCAGCATCTGGCGGAGCTACGGATCCACGGAGAAACAGCCTGCATATATGTACGGCGGCAGAAAAGTTTGTCTGGTAAACATACTTTTCGCTTCGGTAGTGAACGGTTATATGAGACGTAACCAATTCACAGAAGTTGTACATAAGACATCTGGCGAAAATCTCCTGGGAGATGTACTCCGCCTTTTTGCTTACCGGCTGCTTCAAACCAATGGTGTACTTCAAATCTCTAAAAGATGTTTCGATACCCCAGCGCAGATTATAAAGATGCTTGATTTCACTGGCAGGAAATTCGTCAGCAGACAAATTTGTAACGACTGTTTCGTAAGTATCTTCGGAAATACGGAATCTGACAAAACGAACATTCAGATCATAATATTGGTTGTCATGCAGATCAATGTAATCGAAGGGCGAGGAATTGGGCAGACAGCGATACCGGGCTGGTTCATCTGCTTTCATTTTCTTGAAAGCATTTGTCTGCTTTCTGGTCAGAGTAATTGTTTTCCAAATATCCAGATCGCAGGCAGGCTTAAATTGAAACGGACTTATTATCCCTGCGGTATCCCGAATCCGGATAAGGTATTTCCAGCCTTTCTTTTCCATATGAGCGATTCCATTGTAGGCTTCATAGTTTCTGTCTGCAATAAGGATCGCTTTTGGAATAGAAGAACGGTCGGTCATCTGTACCAGAGCAGCATTCTCATTCATTTTCCGGCCCTTTTGAATCAGAATATCCTGATAAGTTCTGCTCAGCAGGTCGTATACAGCATTGATATGGAGCAGACTATAGTGCTTTTGTCCATTTGCTCCGGGATAGTAGGAATCAGGATCGTTTGGATCAGCAAAGATTTGCAGATCAGAGCCGTCAGCTGCAAGCAGTTGGTATCCTTTGTAAAGCTGCTCTGTGACAGCTTGCTCGTTAAATCGGTGAAACAGGTATTCCAGAGCTTCCGGAAGAAGTTGTGCCCTGCGCTGCACAAAGGCCGAAGCGGATGCCATATCGGCTGAGCAATGAAAATGGTCGATCAGTTCATTTCGGAGTGAACCACCGCCCATAGAAACCATCATTGCCAATACTTTTTCAAACGGCAATTTCCTGTCCCTCCGAAAGTTTCGTTTCGGGTCAGTCACATACAGCCAGTGGTGAGCAGACATTTCGTGAATCAAGTCATACAGGGTGTTTTTTAGTTTCTCTATGTATTTTCCCATCGGATGAGCCTCCTTAAAAATGCTTACAAGGCGGCATGTCCGATTTTTCGCACTTTGTCAAGTACTTTCTTTGAAATTATGAAGAAAAAATACCCCTATGCCACTTTTTCGGTAGCATAGGGGTATCGGGTTAGATTAACTTAATGGCATTGGCCCGCGGTCACTCCCTTTTGCTCGTTTATAGATAATTTGCGGTATTCTCGTCCAGCACTTTCTTCCGCTCTCTCCAGTCCGGCATCAGCATTGTCAGGAATGCATAATACTGTTTAGAATGGTTCGGGTGGATAAAGTGGCAAAACTCATGGGTAACAACATACTCGATGCAATATCTTGGTGCTTCCAGAAGCCGCTTGTTCAGGGTGATAATCCCTTTCTTTGCCAGGCAGGAACCCCATCTGGTCTCCATATCCCGGATTCTCAGGGTAGGCATCGCAACTCCGTACTTCTGGAAAATGGGATATACCTCAGCAACAATCTCACCGAAAACCTGCCTGCACTGCTGATCAATGAATCTTGAGACCATCCGCTTTTTCTTCTCGAAATCCATTGGATCCCTGACTTGCAGATAGAGATGGACACCGTCAGAGGAAATCTGATCCTTAGCCGCCTGCACAACCTGGAGCCGAAGACCTCTGCCCTGGATATAAAAGGTTTCACCACTGACATACTGCTTGGGCTGTGGTCTATACTGTGCCTGCTCTGCAAACCGCTTCTGGGCGTTCAGAATAAAGCTGACCTTACTTTCCAGAAAAGCATCCACCTGTTCATCAGGAATGAGCTTGTTGGCAGACACGTAAACAGACCCATCACGGCGAACATGCAAATTCAGGTTCTTGACATTCTTTCGTTCCAGCTCATAGGGAATTTGTTTCCCTTCAGCACTGATGGTTCGCTTTTGAATTTGTTCCATCAGAACCTCCGCAATGCCACGGTTTTGACATTCTCAATGATCTTATCAATAACCTCAAAGTCCAGTTTCAATCCTCTGTCCTTCTCGTAGTCATAGAACAGATCATCAATGTCCTGGGAGATCCGATCGTGGATCGTCTGGTTATTCGTCCAGTCGACCTGGCTGTGCTTTGCGATAATGGCAGTAATCTCAATCGCGATCTCTGCAGCAAAATCCGCCGTCATCTCTTCTACCTGAGCTTCATCAAACAGCGCAGAAAGCACACCGTAGAACGCCTGGGCATGGACATTATGCTTGATAGACTCCGGATAGCTGACGGTACTCTTGCCTGCATGGTAATCCTCCATGATACTGCGCATCTTTGCCAGATACTCTGCTTCGCTGATCACCTTCTCCTTGTACTGCTCCAGCGCATCCTTGATCCGCTTGGAGAAGCTATCGTAGTACGCAGGGTTCTCGGTATACTTGGAACTGATGCTTCTCGACAGTCTGCTGGTGATGGCATCTGCCTTCGCCCGCAGGGATCCCAGCTCTTCCAGTTCTCTTTCAAAGTCATCCTTGTTCAGGATGTCCACAGGATTGGAAATCTGCTTCAGACCGGCAACAGGCAGATGCGTATCCAGCAGATTCTGCATCAGAGGCTCATATTCGCTATTGTCGATAGCATCGCAGTAACGAATCTTCACGCTGCGGCGAACCTTCGAGAAGAAGACAAACGTATCCTGATAGCGCTTCAATTCATCCTTCGGAATCGCAGCATATACCTGTTCAGAATTTAGCGCCAGATTCAGCGCCCTGCCGAAGGAACACAGCCGATTATAGAAACTCTCCCGCTTCTTTTCATCTGCCAGCGCGACCTCAATTGCTTCCGTATCTTTCTTGTTCTTCACATCGTCGAACAGATCAACCAAGTTTGTGTAGGCATCACGAAGCCGCCCCAATGCTTCCAGGACATCGACCACGACACCCTTCAGATCACCGCCGTCAAAGTTTTCCAAGCCTGCACCGCTGTACATATCCATGGCTGCATCTAGTTTCTGAATCAGTCCTCGGTAGTCAACAATCAGACCATATTCCTTGCCCTCCCGCAGACGGTTGGTTCGGGCAATGGCCTGGAGCAAGCCATGCTCCTTCAGTTCCTTGTCGATGTACAGCACCTGACAAACCGGTGCATCGAAGCCCGTCAGCAGTTTGCTACACACGATGAGAATGTCGATCTCGCCATCGCAGAACTTATTCTTCATTGCTTCTTCGTAGGCATCCGCATCACCGTACTGCTTCATCATCTTTTCCCAGTACTCGATGACCATATCATCGGTGCCTTCGTCGATATCATCCACACTTTCACGCATGTCGGGAGGGGAAATCACAACCGCACAGGTCAGATCGCCAAACTGCTCGAAGCATTTCAGATATCGGATAGCATCACGCTTGTAGTTGGTGGCCAGCATGGCCTTGAAGCCGGGATCCTTGAAGCCCAGGAGGAAATGGTTGTTGATATCCAGGGCGATTCGTTTGATTCTGGCATCCGTGGAGGTCAGTCGGCGGATGCTGCTCCATTTCTGGCGCAGATCTTCTTTCTGCGCATCTGTCAGGCGTTTCGTGGTCTGCTTGAACCACATATCGATGTTTTCCTCGTCTACCTTCTGTTCAACGAACCGTCCTTCGTAAATCAGAGGAACAATCGCACCGTCCTCAACACCGTCTCGAATCGTGTACTTGTGGATCAGTTTGCCGAATTTGGCCATCGTGTTCTTCTCACGCTTCATCAGCGGCGTACCGGTAAAGCCGATGTAACAGGCGTTGGGGAAAACAGTTCGCATCTTGGTGGCCATGGCGCCATAATTGGAGCGGTGGCTCTCGTCGATCAGGACAAACACATCCTGAGAATAATTCTTGGCATCCAGCCGCTCTGCGGTAATGAACTTATTGATGATGCTGGTAATCACATCAGCCTTGCCGCTGGTGACCAGCTCCACCAGATGCCGTCCGCTGGTGGCTCGTGCAGGATTCAGCCGAGTGTGGGCAAATGTGGCTGCGATCTGACCGTCCAATTCCTTACGATCGGTGACGATGACCACACGGGGATTGCAGGATGCCAGCTCCATCAGGATGTATTTCGCCAGCATGACCATCGTCAGGCTCTTGCCGCTGCCCTGGGTGTGCCAGATGACACCGCTCTGCCGGTTTCCCTTGGAATCCTTCTCCTTAATGGTCTTTATGATCTCCTTAATGGCGAAATACTGCTGATAACGGGCGATCTTCTTCACATTGGCATCGAACAGAACGAAATAGCGCACCAGCTCCATGACCCGCTCCCGGCTCAGCAGCGAAATGATGTTTCTGTCCTGTTCCGTGGGGATCCGATCCGGCACCAGGGTCGCCAATGCGTTCTGCGAAAAAGCCTCGTCTTCCTCTTTCCACACATTCCAGAACTTCTTGGGCGTGCCGGTGGTGGCGTATTTTACCGCATTTTTGTTGGTGGCCATGACGATTTGGGCATACTTGTATAGTTGGGGGATGTACTCGGCCTGCTGGTTGCGGATGTTCTGCTCCACGGCCTGATCCACGGAGACATGGGGAGCCTTGCACTCGATCACGGCGAAGGGAATGCCGTTGATGAAAAGCACGATATCCGGACGAGCATCGTGCCGCTTGTCCCGGCTGTCTACGGCGAATTCCTCGGTCACATGGAAGAGGTTGTTGTCCCAGTTGTCCCAGTCGATGTATTTCAGATTGAAGCTGAGGGACTTGCCGCCGCCCACGGTTTCGGGATAGCTTTTGCCCAGCAGGAGGGCATCGTAAATCTTCTCACTGGTGCGCACCAGACCGTCCACCAGCGGCTCGTCCAGCTCGTCCATAGCTCGCTCGATGTTGGCGGCGGAGAACTCATTTTCTGCACCGGCATAGGTGTAGCGGTTCAGTCTGCGCAGCTGCCCACGGAGGATATCTTTCAGCAGAACATGGTATCTGCTGCCCCGCTGTTTCTCGCAGTCCTCCGGGGAGATGTAGGTATATCCCATGGACTGGAGCAGTTCAATGGCCGGAATCTGGCTGACATTGCGCTCCAGATAGGCGTTTTGGTCCATGATTTTGCCTCCATTCGGATTGATTTCAAAAAGCACGAATAGCGGGGCGGGATTATCCCGCCTCGCTCTTAATAAAAACGCATTGTAGCAAAATAGGTCAAGGTCATTTGCAGAATTTCGGAAGGGCTTTTTCCGGCATCAATAATCGCTTTCAGCTCTCGCTTCATTTTCTCACTGTAATTAGGACTGTTATCCACGGTCTGCTTCAGTGCTTCCTTTGTCAGATGTTCCG
>JAFOBK010000197.1 GCA_017381835.1 Oscillospiraceae bacterium
ATCCGTGATCGCGGGGATCTTCCGGGTAGGAACGATCTCTGACTGAACGATCTCAAAGCGTTCTTTCAAAAATACTTCGCAGTTTTTTCTGGTAGCTCGTGCATCAAAGAACATATGCAGCGCATAGAAATCCTTATACTCCGGATAAATTCCATATCCGGCAAATCCGCCGCCTAGTCCGTTGGAGCGGTCGTGCATGGGTTTCATGGCTTCCATGATCTTATTTCCGGGCATCTGGTTTCCCGCTTTGGAGATCACCGCTGCAATGGCACACCCGGATGGGATGCGTACTTGACCTTCAGGCTTCATTTTCTCTCAATCCTTCCGGATAAAAATAAAAAGCAGCGGCGTTCATCGGCAGGGATACAGTATCCCTATCCATGAACGCCGTTGCTCATTGATGGTATTATATTCCAAGAAAACCGGTTTGTCAATGTATACAAGGAGTAAAAACTTTTTTTGTGCAGGGTGTTGACAAAACGAATTGGCGGGTGTATGATGCACCCGTAAGGCAAAGGCGTCTTTGAGCATTCAGCTCTTAGACGCCTTTGCCTTTTTTATTTTTCTGGCGAACCCGGAGGCTTTCATTCATGCTGCCATCATGTGTTCTCCTTCTTTTTCCTCCGGGTTCGCCACACTTTGAAAAGGAGCGTTTGTTATGGGTACAGTTTCCGATTATTTTAGCTGTCTGGTATTTGATGACCGGGTGATGAAGGCAAATTTGAGCGCGGATGTCTATCAATCTCTGCGCAAGACCATCGATCAGGGTGCCAAGCTGGATGCATCCGTAGCCAATTCCGTTGCCGCCGCTATGAAGGACTGGGCCGTTGCTAACGGTGCCACCCATTATACCCACTGGTTCCAGCCTTTGACCGGCATCACCGCAGAAAAGCACGATAGCTTTATTTCTCCGGCACCGGACGGCGGCATCATCATGGATTTCTCCGGCAAGGAGCTGATCAAGGGCGAGCCTGACGCCTCCTCTTTCCCCTCCGGCGGCCTGCGGGCAACCTTCGAAGCAAGAGGTTACACCGCCTGGGACCCCACTTCCTACGCGTTTATTAAGGGCAAGACCCTGTGCATCCCCACGGCATTTTGCTCTTATGGCGGTGAGGCTTTGGATAAGAAGACCCCGCTGCTTCGCTCTATGGAAGCACTGAACCGGCAGGCTATGCGGATTCTGAAGCTGTTCGGTAACGAAGATGTGAAGTGCGTCCGTACCTCTGTCGGCCCAGAGCAGGAATATTTCCTGGTTCCGAAGGAGCTGTACGAAAAGCGCAAGGATCTGATCTATACCGGAAGAACCCTGTTTGGCGCAAAGCCACCCAAGGGACAGGAAATGGATGACCATTACTTCGGGGTTATCAAGCCCCGGATTGCGGCTTACATGGCCGATCTGAACGAGGAACTGTGGAAACTGGGCATTCTGGCAAAAACGGAGCATAACGAGGTAGCTCCTGCGCAGCACGAACTGGCTCCCATCTACTCCACAACCAACATCGCCACCGATCACAACCAGCTGACCATGGAGATCATGCAGAAGGTCGCGGCAAAGCACGGTCTTGTCTGCCTGCTCCATGAAAAGCCCTTTGCCGGTGTCAATGGCTCCGGCAAGCACAATAACTGGTCCATCGCCACCGATACCGGTGTGAACCTGCTGTCTCCCGGTGAAACTCCCTATGAAAACGCCCAGTTCCTGCTGTTCCTGTGTGCGGTGATCAAGGCCGTGGACGATTATCAGGATCTGCTGCGGATCTCTGTTGCCACCGCAGGAAACGACCACCGGCTGGGTGCAAATGAAGCCCCTCCCGCTGTGGTGTCCATCTTCCTGGGCGACGAGCTGCAGGGCATTCTGGATGCCATTGAAAACGATACCCCTTACGAAGCAGCCAGAAAAAAGACCATGAAGCTGGGTGTAGATGTGCTGCCCCGGTTCGCACGGGACACCACCGACCGCAACCGCACCTCTCCCTTTGCTTTCACCGGAAACAAGTTCGAGTTCCGTATGGTTGGCTCTTCCAACTCCATCGCCTGTGCCAACATCATGCTGAATGCCGCCGTGGCAGAATCCTTGAAGATTTACGCAGACAGGCTGGAGGGTGCGGAGAATTTTGAAGCAAAGCTCCATGAGATGATCCAAAAGACCATCAAAGATCACAAGCGTATCATCTTCAATGGAAACGGCTACGATGATGCCTGGCTGGAGGAAGCCGCCCGGCGCGGGCTTTCCAACTATCCCACCACGCCCGACTGCATCCCCCACATTATGGACGCGAAGAATGTGCAAATGCTGACTGCCCATAAGGTGTTCTCCGAAGCTGAGATGAGATCCCGCTGTGAGATTCTTCTGGAGAACTACTGCAAGACCGTCATCATCGAGGCCAACACCATGATCGACATAGCCCGGAAGCAGATCCTTCCAGCGGTTCAGGGCTATACCGCGGAGCTGGCAGGTGGAGTTGCCGCAAAGAAAGCCATTTCCACGGACATTGTCTGCGGTTACGAATCCGGTCTGATCGCCAGGCTGTCCGTGCTGACGGATCAGATTGCCGCCAAAACAGACGAGCTGGAGGCTTCGGTGCTGGAGCTGAAGGGTGCTGCGGATGTTGCCCAGGAAGCCTATGCAATCCGGGATGCTGTGATCGGCAGGATGGCTGCCCTCCGGGCGGTGGCGGATGAGGCCGAAACTGTCACAGCCGAGAAGTATTGGCCTTTCCCCACCTACGGCGAGCTGCTGTTTGGTGTTCGATAATGATTGGAGGCGCGTTATGAGAGTACCGATTGAATTAACGACTGGCAGCGATGTGGAGCGCTTTTCAAAGCTTGTTCAGACGGTTGATGCTGATGTTCGTGTGTTTGGTAAGGACGAGAATGGAGATCCATGGGAAATGTCCGCAAAGTCACTGTTTTGTTCCTTGATTCTGGCAGCAAAAATACAACACAGGCCGCATACCGCACATGATGTCGATTGGAATACGATTTGGTGCGAATGTAAAGAAGATATTTACAGTATTATTCGCGAGTTTGTTAAGGGAAACGAACTGGAATAATTTTGATATTCCCTAGAATGAGAGTAGCACCATGGAAGGAGTCAGGTTATGCAACAAGAAAAAATAATGCAGACAGTAGAATTCTGTCTGGGAAGAAGCCGACATGAAATGCAGCTTGCTCCTGTAGAGATGGATCCGCTGTACGAAAAGGCATTCTATTCCCGAGAGGAAGATTGGTCCTGCGAATTTATACTGAACACAACCGATTGGGACTAAACATTGATCATATATTAGCCACTTTTGTTGTTTTCCATTTTTCTTTCGGGACGGCTCACAGGAGGGGCTGACCACCCCTCCTGATGGGCAGACAGAAATGGAGATAGACCCCAATCACGATAGGAGGTAAGTATTATGACATTGAGTTCTGTAAACACGATCTGGGTGCTGTTGGGTGCCGCATTGGTTTTCTTCATGCAGGCAGGCTTTTCCCTGTGTGAAGCCGGTTTCACCCGTGCAAAGAACACCGGCAACATCCTGATGAAAAACCTGATGGACTTCTGTATCGGTACGCCCTGCTTCTGGCTGTTTGGCTTCGGCATCATGTTCGGTGCCGGAAGTTCCATCATCGGCTGGCTGGACCCCGGCATTATGCGGGATTACAGCCACGCACTCCCCAGCGGTGTTCCTCTGTGGGCATTTGCAATCTTCCAGACGGTGTTCTGCGCCACCTCTGCCACCATTGTCTCCGGTTCCATGGCAGAGCGCACCAAGTTCAGTGCTTA
>JAFOBK010000198.1 GCA_017381835.1 Oscillospiraceae bacterium
GTCACCGGTCAGTGCCAGCATGGAGTCGATACCGAAAGCAGCAGCTGCCAGAGCATCGCCCATCAGAGCCATACGGTTACGGTCACGACCGGTCATCTGCAGGATGGGCTCGCAGCCAGCCTGCTTCAGCTTAATGCACAGACCCAGGCCGGTAGCCTTCAGACATGCGGACTGCATATCGGTAACATTGATGCCGTGAACCTTGCCCTTCAGCAGTTCAGCAGCTTCCATCTGCTCAGTAAAATCGCAACCCTTGGGGGGTGCCATTTCAGCGGTAATACCAAACTTACCAGCATCCAGTGCTTCTTTTAACAGACTCATTATTTCTTCCCCCTCAAGCTGATAGTTCTGGGATAAGCAAACTTGCCATAACCCTTGGAATCACGGATCTGGGTGATCTTCTCCACTTCGCCGGTAGCCTGCAGGCGCTCGTAGATCTTGATCCATGCGCAGGGATTCTCGGGATCGACCTCGCACTTGCCGTTCTTCTGGCCGCCGCAAGGACCGTTCATCAGGCTCTTAGCACACTGAGTAATGGGGCAGATACCGCCGGTCTTGCCCAGGACGCAGTCGCCGCAGAAACGGCAGGACTCTTCCCAAACACCGAACTTGACTGCTTCGCCCAGGTACATGGTGTTGTTGGAGGGGTATACGGGCTTGTTGTTTGCGTTCTTTGCAACACACTGAACACCGTCACCGCAGGACATGCAGATGACGCAGTCAGGATTTGCAGCGTTGATAGCCTTCATCTTGGACTTAACGCCCAGGTTCATGCAGCAGTAGTCGCAGATAGTAGTAGCGACGACCTTCTTGCCGGCAGCTTCCAGAACCTTAGTCAGCTCGTCGATCTGAGGCTGACCACCGGTCTGACATGCAGTTGCGCAGCTGTTGCAGCCAACGAGGGCCACAGTCTTGGCACCGGCAACCATAGCCATGACTTCTTCGATGGGTTTCTTCTGTGTAATAATCATTTACAACTTCTCCTTCAGTATCCTTACCAGGTTGATAAAAGAATTTGCTGTTGTGGCAGCCGGAACTGCCGCACCTTAATAACCATTATAGTATGAGTTTCGGTAAAAATCAACCGATAACCCCATGGCTTACGAAAAAATTTTTACTACTTGCACAATACTTCCATGCGGTCCAGAATTTCGTCCAGGTAGTCTTCCAGTTCCTCATGTTCGTCTGCCCACTGCTCATAGGCATCAGAGTTCATATTCTTCGGTTCTTTTGCATCCAGCTCATGGAGTTCCTCCTGCATAGCGGCATAATGGGCCTGCAGCTCCGCCAGGGTCATCTCATAGATATCCTTGGGTTCTTCCTGCTGAGGAAATGCAATCACATTACTCATATGGTGTTCCTTTCCTTACTCCTTGCAATACTGGGGGTATTCCTTGCGCAGAACCTCCAGCAGATTTTTCTCTGTTTCGGACATAATATAGGTGGGATTATAGATCAGTGCTTCGCTGTAGCGGTTGGTATTCCGGTCGCAGTAGCGCTGCACTACGCCCCATTCTTCCAGCAGTTCCTTGGGCACGGGGGCAGACCACATATAGCTGCCGGGAAGATTCTTCAGCAGCGTCAGCTGACCCTGACGGTCTACGGTGTAAATCCGGCTGCGCTCCTCACCCAACTTTTGATTGGGCAGGAAGTAACGGTCAGAGTGGGTGATCTGGGGATAATCCAAAAGGTCAGACAGATTTACCACCCGCTTCTGCGCCAGGGGATGATCCTTATTCAGCAGAATCACATCCTCATAGTTTTTCAGCAGCTGGAACTTCAGATTGGCATTGGCTGCAATCTCAGAGAAATACTGGCGGTATTCCTCACGGAAGCGGATCACACCCAGTTCTGCCTGACCGCCGGCCAGCAGTTCCAGGGTTTTCTTGGGATGGGATTCCCGAATCACTGCATTGATTCGCTTGGACTCGATCAAAGGTACCAGATACTTGCAGATCATATGGAAAGACGCGGTAGAGTGGGGAATGCATACACGCAGGCGGTTGCCTTCCGTCAAGCCGGAACCCATAGTTTCAATGGCATCCATTTCACGCAGAATATTGTGGGCATGCTGCAGAAATGCCATGCCTCGCTCTGTGGGACGGATACCCTGATGGGTACGGTCAAAGATTGTGAATCCAACAGATTCTTCCACTTCCCGCAAAATACGGCTTAAGTTGGGCTGGCCTACATACAGATTCTTGGCCGCCTGAGAAATAGATCCCACGCGTTCAATCTCGATCATGTACTGCAAATGCTTAATATTCATATGCTTCCTCCAGAATTACACGCTTAACTTGATATGTAATTATTCATATACTCCCATTTTACCAAAGGCTATCCCATATTGCAAGGACAATTCCAAATTTCATATCTGATTTGCAAATTCCCTCTTGACAAATATATCGGCATGCGATATATGTGATATATCGGAAGACGATATATCGGAAGCGGAGGTATTATCATGGCAACCATTGCGTTAACAGAAGCAGTCTACTATATTCTGCTTTCTCTGCTGACTCCCCGCCACGGCTACGGCATTATGCAGAACGCGGAACTGCTCTCAGCCGGTCGGGTGAAGCTGGCGGCAGGCACCTTGTACGGTGCCATCAATTCCTTACTTGAAAAAGGTTGGATCATGGCGCTGCCCGGAGAAAAGGACAGCCGAAAAAAAGAATATGTAATCACAGAGGACGGCAAAGCCGTACTGAAAGCCGAAATTCAGCGGCTGAAGGAACTGGTGGAAAACGGCACTCGCATGATGGAGGAAGTATTATGAGAAGAACCATTCGGAAATTTTTCTTTGTTTGGGATTTTGATAAGGAAGAAAAGTGGCTCAATGAGATGGCCGCCAAGGGTTTGGCATTGGTAAGCACCGGATTCTGTAAATATGAATTCGAGGACTCCCTTCCTGGAGAGTATAAGGTCTGTCTGCAGCTGCTGGATAAGATGCCCAGTCATCCGGAAAGTCAGAAGTACATTGCATTCATGGAAGAAACCGGTGCCGAGCATGTGGGCTCCTTCACCCGTTGGGTATTCTTCCGCAAGAAGGCATCGGAAGGGGATTTTCAGCTGTTTTCTGACAATGATTCTAAGGTTAAGTACATGACTTCCATGCTGAGCTTTGTGGCGCTGATCGTGGGTTTGAATCTGTATATCGGCCTTTACAATCTTTTCGTTGTGTTCTTCCTTCACAGCGCTTTCAACTACATCGGTCTTCTCAATTTTGCCATTGCACTGGTGGGTATCCCCGGTGTGATCAAGCTTTGGAAAAAGCGGAACCGGATGAAGAAGGAAAGCCAGTTGTTTGAATAAAAAAGTCCCCTTGGCTAAGCCAAGGGGACTTTTTCTGCACTTTACTTGACAAAACGGTACTGTGCCTTACCGGTAGCATCGTCATAGGCATCCATCACGAAACCGCAGCCGCACTTTTCCGCAAACACTTCCATGATGACTTTTGTTGTATAACGATACCAGGGGGTAACCTCACGGCCGGTCTTCAGCAGATGCTTCACAGCAGGACAGTAAGCAATTTCCACCAGCAGACCCTTTTCATCCAGGGTAGTCTTCACTGCATCGGGGCACTTTTCCTTATTGTAAGTATCCAGAATCATGGCTTCCACTGCTGCCAAACCTCTCTGGGCAATATCCGCAAAGGTCTTGACATAGACATTGTTGGTATAGCGGATCAGATATGCCCGCAGCTCTTCCAGACCGAAATTCTCACCCAGGTAGTGGATACCCATATTTAGGCTGCTGTGAAAATCAGGATGGAAATACTCGTAATCACCGGGCTTGATATCCAGAATCTCCATATCTTCGCTGGGCTCTACGATGCCCTTAAAGACCTTGGGATCGAACAGATAGCTCTGACAACCGGCCTTGTCCACATCCATATGGTTGCGGAACCAGCTGAGGCCAACCTCCTCCAACGCAGCACGGTAATAGTCGCAATGGCCGCAATAATTGTGGTAAGGCTTCAGGCCGATTTCCTTTTCCAGTTCCAGAAGTCTTCCCTTGGAGGGGCAGTAGTGCATCTTGCTGTAGATCCAGCCGCCGGATTCGCTCATCCACTTGGTGCAATGGGCAGCTTCCTCGGTCAAAGTGCCTTTCCAGTAATCCCAGCAGCCACGCAGGCCGTCTTTTCTGGCAAAGTTGATCAGCGGGATACCCTTACCGGTGGGTGCAAAAAGATAGGTCCAGAATTTTCTGACTTCCGGTTCACCGTGGTTTTCTTCTAAGTAAGAAAACAGTTCGCTGTAAGAGGGAATAAATTCAGTACAAGAGATCATAATCTTTCCTCCTATGGATTACAGTTCACCAATACGCTGCATTTCTTCTTTCACCAGGGCAATAATCTCGGGAGAGGATTCGGTGACCCAGTCAGGTGCATGGAGACCTTCCCAGCCCAGCAGATTCATGGCTGCGCTGTAGGCAGGCCACAGATCCCAGCCCAGCAGCTTATCGCGGAATTCGATGATGTTATTGAGCGCTTCCGCGGCACCGGCCTTGTCCCCTGCCCGCATGGATTCGATCAGTTTTTGGCTGTTGACGGGAGTGCAGGTAAACATACCGTCCAGCACACAGCCCACGCCCCAGGGGAAGGCAATATCAAACACATCCAGGTTGGAGAAATAGGTATTCAGCTCAGCCAATTCCGGATTCAGCTTGATTTTCCGCTGCAGCACCAGGTCACCGGACTTGATACCTACAAAATTGGGGATGTCCTTTTTCAGCTGGCAGACCATATCATAGGTGATTTTGAAGTTGGTGACGCCGGGAAGGTCATAGAGCATGATGTTATGCTTGGTAGACTTGGCAACTTCCCGGAAGTACTTCATGACCTGGTCGGCGGTATCCACTTCATAGTAAGGAGTCGTCAGCACAAAGGCGGTCACATCCAAATGCTCCATGGAGGCGATTCTTGCCTTAGCCCGCTTAATGGAGTTATCCATAGCGCCCACAAAAACGGGCACTCTGCCGGCTGCGGTCTTAACCGCGGTTTCCGCCACTTCCACGCACACATCATTGCTGATAAATGCCTGCTGACCCATGGAACCCATGCACAGCAAGCCTACCGCTCCGGCTTCCAGCATCCGCTCGATCTGCTTTGCGTAGCTTTCCTTACACAGCTTGCCATCTTTATCCAAGGGAGTACCCAACGCGGGAACAAAACCGTATTTCATATGTCTTTCCTCCATTTTATGGCGCTCAAAAACCGCCGTTTTCTTTTAGTATAGCATAAAAGTTTTTGGGTGCAACTTCTCATTAACCGTTTTTGCACTTCCCGAATAGCGAAATTTCGCCCCACTTTTTGTGTAATTGTGCCAATCCGCACGAAATGCAGTCATTTATTGGTGACAGCAAAAAATCCCTATGCTATGATGAACTTAGAAATTTACAGCCGGGAGGTAGCCATATGGATGCATCTTACTTCACGCTAAATGAAACCGATGAATTCTTGGTCAGTCAGTATCGGGATTTTCTGCCAAAGAAGATCTTCGATGCCCATATGCACATGCCTTTGAGCGTTACCATTCCCGCGTCCCAGGGTACCGGCGTCTATTTTCGGGATGCCTTTACTCCTGAAGATTATTTATCGGACTTTTCTCCGCTGCTGCCCGGTGTGGAGAAAATCCGGCTTAACATGATGTCCCATCCTGCGGACCGGATCATGGCAGACCGCACCAACGGCCTGCGGGATTTGGGAAATGACCATGTATTCCGGCTCCATGATGCTCACCCCCAGCATGTGGTCTCCCCTTTTATTCTGCCTAGCGATGATGAGGCATTCTTGTGGGCGCTGACAGAGCGGCCCGGCTGCCGGGGATTCAAATGCTATGCCTATGCCACCGGAGCAGACGACCTGGAAGCTACTTTTATCCAGGATTATCTGCCGGAGTCTGCCTGGGTGGTAGCCAATGAGAAAAAGCTGCCCATTATTCTGCATTTGTTCCGGCGCGCTGCCCTCTCCGATCCCGATAATTTCCGCTATATCACCACCATGGCAAAACGCTATCCCAATGCCCAGCTGGTGCTGGCCCATTGCGCCCGGGGATTTGCCCCCTGGAGCATGATGAAGGCCATCAAGGAACTGGAGGATACGGGCAATATCTGGTTTGATCTGTCTGCCATCTGCGAAAGCGGCCCGATGGCTGCATGCATTTTGAAAAATGCCGGTAAGCGCACCATGTGGGGCAGCGACTATCCCGCTTCCATGCTGCGGGGCCGTGCTGTAGGTATTGGAAAGTGGCAGGACTGGCTGGTAGATGATGATTTTAAAGGTCCTCAGCGGGCATTGATTCCCGCAGAAAATCTGCTGGCATTCTATCACGCTGCCCTGCTGCTGGATTTGGATCAGATCCAGATCGAAGATATTTTCTTTAACAACGCAGAAACACTCTTTGGAAAGGAGTAAGCCATGGAACTGATTCGCCGGATTGTCCCCTATGATGCTTCCGCCGTGTTAAAGCTGCTGGAAGACACCTTCGGGCATGAAGAAGTAGTGGTGGAAGCGCCTCAGCTGATGGGTGCCGAATCAGCTGTAAACACAGATATTGTTTGGGAGGCCTGGGAAGGTGCGCAGCTGGTGGGCACCATTCATGCCACCATTCCAAAAAGCTGCCCTACCATCTGCGGTCTTTCCGCTATGGCCACCCACCCTTCTGTTCGGGGCAAGGGTTTGGGCCGAATTTTGTTTGCAAAGATCATTGAGGAATTCGAAAGCCAGGGTGTAACCGCCGCTTTCCTGGGAACCTCCAATCCCATCGCCGCAAAGCTCTATCATTCTTTGGGTTTCTCTTTTCTCTCCGGCTCCCATGTGATGGCGCGCTATGCCCAGGGTGACACCGTGGATTTCTGCCGGGAGCACTTCTCCCCTATCCGCAAGGACTGCAGCATTTTGAAAGACGACTCCGCCATCCGTATTCCTCTGATTCCTCTGGTGCTGATGGGCGGAAATACCAAGGTGCTGGATGTGAACACCAGTCTCTTCCATCGGGATTTTGTGACCCAGCGTTCCTGCATGGGACTCTATCCCCGCTATGATGCGCTGCTGAAGCAAGGCGGCCACTTCTATGCTGCGATAGATGAATCCGGTATTGTGGGAGCGCTCCTCAGCACCATGCCCACAGAACTGGGAATCCGGGCAGATTTCTTCTGCTGCGATGGTTTCCAGGGTCTACTGCCCAGGCTGCTGGATGCTTGTGAGGACTCTGTATATCTGCAGATTGCTCAGTGCGACGGGAAAAAGCAGGAAATGGCACAGAAGTTGGGATTCTACCCTATCGGTGAATCGAAAATGCTCCCTTGCGGGGATGTCTGGCTTCCCTTCTACATTTGGAAAAAGTGAAAAACACCGGCTATGGAATATCCATAGCCGGTAATTATTTTTATTTAATACTTTCTAACGAACCAGCGCATGGCATGGCGGGAGAAGGTTTTCTGAGGCTGCAGGGTATAGGGATCGTAGTAAAGGCCTGCCACATGGCCGTCGCTGCGGACGATGGCCCAGCAAAAGTCCCAATTCTTGTAGTTATACTCCATGGGGATTGCCGGCTTACAGCGGACAAAGGGCCGGGTCTCCACCACCATGTAGCCGGTCTGGTCATAGTAGTAGTGTGGGCCGGTTTTGATGAACATCTCATGCTCCAGTTGATTCTCTTCCCCCCAAAGGCCGTTGCAGATGCCCTTAATGGCCACTTTGATCTCATAGCCCTTGTTGGAAGCCTCATCCAAAGCAGCCGCCGAACCGGACAGCACATTGCCGTCGGCATCATGGGACAGCACTTCTTCCCAGCCATCCTGCACCATGAATTTATAGGAATAAAAATCATAGATAAAATTGGAGCTGGGTGCAATGGTATCGTCGCCGTTGCGGCTGAACTCATGGTACTTGCTCTCATCGCAGCCGTGGTCGGTGGAAACCACCTTCTCAGGGCCATTACCATCCAGGAAGGGGCGGGCAATAGCCTGCTGGCCGTTGCAATTATACATAAAGAAGGACATGGACGGACGGGCGCCGAAGCGGTCCGGCAGGGTCACCGGCTGGCGCAGGGTCATCATTCCCGCCACCCACTTGTCTTCTACCAAATAGGTGCAGGGAAAATCGGAAACCTCACGGATCATCTCCGGATTATCCGAAGAGGGGTCGATATGCTCGTTGTGACGAAATTCCGTATAAATCCGAAGATCACCTGCCTTGCGAATGCCCTCAGCCAGTTCTTCCTTGCTGCCAGCCAGGATATTGCGCTGCATGTCCATTTCCAGCAAAACCTGATTCATATGCGTTCCTCCTTGGTTTTCTTTTGTTATTTTCAAAGTATTTCAAAAGAGCCCGATTGTCAAGTGTTCAAATGTGACACTATGTACAAAAAATGGTTTTTTCGGACGATTGCATTTTCGAAAGGCAGATGCTATACTAAGGTCAAATCCATAAATATTCGGAGGTTTGTTATGAAAGTATTGGACTTGAATATCATTTATGAGAATCCCATTCCTCAGCTCCGCAGCCGCCAGGCAGCTTTCCCCAATGTCTGCCAGCTTGCTGACGGCACCCTTCTGTCCGCTATGATGATTGGCGAAGCCTTCGAAAGCGCCGACGGTGCCAGCTTCCTGTGCCGCAGCACCGATGGCGGCAAGACCTGGTCCAAGCCTCAGCGGATGTTTGATCCCAATCAGTTTGGCCGTCCCTACTCCGGCGGCTGCAAGATAACACCACTGCCCGATGGCCGTGTGATCGCCCTGGGTTACGCTCACTTCCGGGACGATCCCGAAATGCCCGTTGGCAACCCTGAAACCGGCGGTCTGCTGGATGACTTTGTGTTCTATTCCTTCTCTGAGGATAACGGTGAAACCTGGAGTGACCTGGAGACTATCGAATGCTCCTGGGGTCCCCATGTAGAAGCTTCCGCACCTCTGTATTTGCTGCAGGACGGCTCTCTCATCACCCCTATCACCGGTTTCCCCGCCTGGGACGGCTCCATGACCGGTCCCGATGCAGGCCGGGCTCTGCGCTCTTACGATTTGGGTAAGACCTGGAACGATGATGCCATCTGCATGCAGTTTGATGAGCGCATTACCTGCTATGAGCAGAGAATGTGCCAGCTGGATTCCGGCACCCTCATCTGCATCGGCTGGAACGAAAACCTGGTTACCGGTGAGCGCCTCAATAACCACTACACCGCATCCTTTGACAACGGCAAGACCTGGACCGCGCCCGTCACCACTACCATTCAGGGCCAGGCATCCTCTGTCTGCGCCATTGGCGATGAGAAGCTGCTGGCGCTGCATGCCGTCCGCAGAGATACCGATCGTCCCGGTGTCTATGCATATATCGTAGACTTCTCCGAGAAGACCTGGAACATCGTGGAAGAGCAGCTCATTTGGGAGCCTGCTGTGCCCATGATCAAGGACACCAAGATGGCAGAGATTTTCTCCTTCCTGAAGTTTGGCCAGCCCATGGCCATCAAGCTCCAGGATGGCAGTATCCTGGTCTCCTTCTGGTATGCCCAGGAAGGCCAGTACCGCACTGTCTGCATCCCCGTGGAACTGTAATTGATAGTGTAAAATCCCCCGCCTTTCGGCGGGGGATCTTTTTTAATAATATCCGTATTCTTCCACCAATTCCGTCATGCGCAGGATTCTGGATTCCTCCGCGCCGGGAGGCACCTGGTCACCGGCTGCGGCAATGAGAGCGGGAGAAACATCCTTCAGCGCCAGCCATTCCTTAACTGCGTCCTCAAACTGGCTTAGAGGAGAGTAGGCATACCACAGTTCATTGGGAATACCACCGGAGAGGATCAGATCGCTGCCTGCCTCTGCTCTGGCTTCTGCGGCCGTGCAGCCGCCCACAGAACCGGGGGTAACCGCGTCAATACAATCCACGCCGATGTCCTTCATCATCTTGATAGCACCCTTCAGCTTGCCATCCACATGGACCGCCACCTTCTTACCGTGCTTATGGATGATCTCATAGGCCTTGGCATAGAAATCCTTACTCCAGCGGCTGAAGAAGGGAGGAGATTGCACATCGGAAGAGAAATTGTCGCCCATAATAATGACCGGCGCGCTAAATTCGCTTGCCATCATCTCCACCTGCTCCAGCACATTGTTGTTGATTTTCTGCACACACTCGTCCAGCACATCCTCAAAGTCATAGGACGCATAGATGGTGTTTTCCACACCCATCCAGTAGTTCATCAAGTATCCCATAGCGCTGTAACCGGAGTTTAAGTACACCAGGCCATCTTCACCGATGTAGTTTGCCCAGTCCTCATAGTTTTGAGGGATAGCAGTATAGCGACGGGAGGACATGGCATAGGCCAGCACTTCCAGGTCTTTCTCATCCTCCACGCCCCATTTTTTGATAGCCCAGGAGTAAGACCCCTGCTCCCATACGCGGATGCGCTCAATGGAGCCGATGGGGGTATCAAAGCGCCAAACGATCTCCGGCACACCGTTCACGATATTGGTGACTGCAGAGCTTTTCACATCATTGGCAAATTCCACATTCCAAAAATGGGTCTGCTGGGGGCAGTAGAATGCTGCACCCATCTGTTTAGTAAATTCCATAAGACCGGTATCCGGCTTAGGATAGCCGTTGCACAGATCCCAGGGCAGCTGGTACTTATGAAGATAATAGTGACTTAAATCCAGCATATAAGGAACGCGATCGGGTTTTTGGCCGTTATAGACTGCTAAGATTCGCTCACGGGGTGTCATCATATTCTTTTTCCTCCAGTTTATTTTTGCATACAACCGGGACTGATATATATTTTCAGTATAACGGATTATGCATGGATGTCAAATAAAAACTCACGCAACCTCCAAAAACAAAGGACACCCCAAAGGGTGTCCTTCTTTCAGTTTCTCCTTAAATGCCCATTACCTGGACAATTGCTTTTCTTTCCCGTGCGCGAACCTGATCGAAATCGGCAAACCAGATATAGCCAAACTCGCCCAGCTGTACTTCTCCATCAATAATCGGAACGGTAACAGAACGACCCATGATTACAGAACGAAGATGTGCATCAGTATTCAGGCTCCAGGAAGCATGCTCGCCGCGCAGACGGGCAGCATCTTCAATATGCTTCTGGCAGGGATGCAGGTACTGGCCTTCATTGGTACAGGTCGGAATAATCTTATTCAGAACATTCACCAAATCCTGCTGAATTAATTCAGTTCCATAATAGGTCTGTCCATCGGAATACTCCTGAATTACAACAGAACAAGTGGTGTGGGGCGAATAGACCAGCACATTACCGTTTTTCACACCGGACTCAGCCACAATCTCTTTCACCCGCGGAGTCACATTGTCAAAGGTGGGTCTTGCTTCAGACTGAATTTTAATGAAATCATTATGTACGATCATTATTATCTCTCCTTTTTTATGCGCATCCATATTTTATATCGTGAACCCGATCGTATTCGGGATACGAAACGCAAATAACAGGCCGCCGATTTATTATCTCGGCATTCGACTTATGTTTTCATTATATTCAAAACGTTTCCAAATGTAAACAGCTTTTTGGACTATATGCACCTCATAACAACGGAAATGGGTCTTTTGTTTTTTGAATCCCGCTGCAAAGTCAGAAACACCGCAACCAATTATGTACATCCGTCAACATCCCTACGGGATGCAGCCGGATGCACATGGATTCTCCCCTGGCCTAAAAAAGTGTCCACCGGACACTTTGTTACCCTCCCTACGGTCGGGCCGGCCTTTCGAATCCCTTCTGCCCGCCTAAAAAAGAAGGACACCCCAACGGGGTGTCCTGTTTTTTGGCGGGGCAGAAGGGATTCGAACCCTTGCACCGGTTACCCGGCCTACGAGATTTCGAGTCACGCCTCTTCGACCAGCTTGAGTACTGCCCCATATTCACAACTTTAGTATTATAGCAACGAGACCGCAAAAAATCAAGGTTTCTTTGCCAGTTCGATGACAGCGCCCATCTTCTCCATTATACGCTCATAATTCTCCCGTCTGTGGGGAATGAGGCATCCGGAGCAATCCTTGATGCCCTCTTTGGTATAGGTAAAGTTACCTCCGCATTTGTCACCCAGGGCATAAAGGGGGCAATAGCAGAATAGGCAGCTGAAATTTTCCGAATCTGTGCACTTATGGCAAGGAAAATATTCACATACTGTATTTTGGAAGAAATCGTAGTTTGCCATAGCTTGACTCCTTTGATATAATGAGGAAAACTGGAGGTGGCAGAATGAAAGTACTCATCGACGCAGATGCCTGCCCGGTAACGGGGATTACGGTGAATCTTTGTAAAAGATTCTCTGTTCCTTGTGTTCTGCTCTGCGACACCGCCCATACCATCTATAAAGACGGTGCGGAAACCCTTGTTTTTGACAAAGGCTCTGACAGCGTGGACTTCGCTCTTGTGAACCGTACAGCGCCCGGTGACATTGTCATCACCCAGGATTACGGTCTTGCTTCCATGTGCTTAGGCCGTGGTGTTCGAGTACTGCACCAGGACGGCTGGGAATATACCCTGGACAACATCTCCGGCCTCATGGAGCAGCGGCACATTGCTAAAAAGCATCGCATGGCCGGTGGCCGCATAAAAGGCCCCGCCAAACGCACCAAAGCGCAGGACATTGCCTTTGAAAAGGCATTTCAGCAGCTGCTCCAGGGATAAATATCCGGCGGATCCAGCTGGAATTCCATAGGCTTACCGGAATAGGGATGCTTAAATGTCAACCGACAAGACCACAGCGCGATCTGACAATCATCTTCCGGAATGCCATACTTCTTATCCCCCACGAGAGGCAAACCTCTTCCGGAGAACTGAGCACGAATCTGATGGGTACGGCCGGTATGAAGTCGGATGCGGACACGGGTCATATTTTCTGCCCGGTTCAGCACCCAATACTCCAAAATCGCTTCCTGGACATCTTTGCCTGGCTCTGTGACAATATAGGTCTTTCGCTCCTGCTTATCTCTAAGAAGCAGATCCCGGAATTCCCCGTGATCGTCCTGTAAACTGCCGTGGCATACCGCCATGTATTCTTTTCCGAATTCCCCTTCCCGAATCTGTCGGGACAGCTCCGAGGCCGCCTTACTTCTGCGTGCCAGCACCATGAGGCCGGAAACCGTCCGATCCAACCGATGGACAGTCCGCACATTGGCATTGGGGTCGCCCAAGGCCTCTCTTACCAATTCCGGCAAACCGCCAGGCTCATCGGTGGACAGCACCCCCGCTGGCTTTACGCACACAAGGATATCCTTATCCTGATAAATAATATCCATAATTCACTCCAAACGTGTTTTTCTTATCCTAACAAAAATACCGCTCAATAGCAAGTACGAAAAGGTGGGATTCCTTTGCGAAAGCACTATATGACGCTCAACTGCACTCGAGAAGAAACCGAATACCGCCTAAAACAGCAACTGCGTGTTTACCCTCCCAAGGGAATTGTCGAAGAATACGGTTTTAAAATATATAAGCATCCGCCCGGACATTTTGTTACTAACGGCATCCACGAATCTTTGTTCTGTTTTTATGGTAATTATCGGCAAAACGGCAGCCGTACGAATTTAGCATACCGGATTCGTCCCGGTATTTCCATATTCCTTATGTTTCTGTTGTTAACCGTATTATCGCTGCTTACTACCCTCGATGTTCTTATCAATCATAAGTCAGTCGACACCATTGTCATTCCACTTGGCTTTTTCATTGTAGTTTTTCTGATCATGCAAACCGGAAAGAAAAAATGCATGACCGATTTTGAAAACCAACTAAATGCAAAACCCACTATTACAAATAGGAGGCATCTATGAAGATTGTTATCTTGGACGGCCACGCTGTGAACCCCGGTGACTTAAGCTGGGATTTTCTGAACAAGTACGGCGAGGTCACCGTATATGAGCGCACCAAGCTCGACGAAGTGGCAAAGCGCATCGGGGATGCAGAGATTGTGCTGACCAACAAATCTCCCATTAACGAAGAGATTCTGAGTGCCTGCCCCAATATCAAGTTGGTGTGTGTGCTGGCAACGGGTTACAATGTAGTGGATTGTGAAGCCACCAAAAAGCGGGGCATCCCCGTATGTAATGTTCCCGACTATGGCACCGCCGCCGTGGCCCAGTTTACCTTTGCGCTGCTGCTGGATCTGTGCCATAAGGTTGCCCATCATGCGCAGACCGTCCGGGATGGCAAATGGTGTGAGAGCCCTGACTTCTGCTATTGGGAAACACCCCAGATGGAACTGGCAGGCAAAACCCTGGGTATCATCGGCTTTGGCCGTATTGGTCGAGCAGTAGGCAGAATTGCCAACGCTTTCGGCATGAAGGTCATTGCCTACAATCGCAGCCAGTGCGAAGAAGGCAAGGCTATCGGAAGTTATGTAAACTTAGAGGAACTGCTGGCATCTTCCGATATTATCTCTCTGCACTGTCCCCTCACCCCCGAAAATACCGCCATGATCAACGCGCAGACCATCGCCAAAATGAAGGACGGCGCCATTCTCATCAACACCGCACGTGGGCCGTTGATCGATGAGTCCGCACTGGCTGCCGCGCTGGAGTCCGGTAAGCTCAGAGGCGCCGCCTGCGATGTAATCTCCGCTGAACCGATGACTGAGAATAATCCTCTGAAAACTGCGCCCAACTGTATCGTCACCCCCCACATGGCCTGGGCACCCATTGAAAGCCGCAAGCGGATTCAGGAATGTACCGATCGGAGCATTCAGGCATTCCTGGCAGGATCTCCTATCAACACGGTCAATATGTGAGGTAATGTATGAACGAAGTCATTGAGCAGTTATATTGCCGTAAGAGTATCCGTGTGTACACAGAGCAGGAAATTGGTAAAGTTGAAAAAGATGCCATTCTCCGTGCTGCCGCGGAAGCTCCTACCGCAGGCAACCAACAGCTTTATACCATATTAGATATTACCGATCAGTCTCTCAAAGAGAAATTGGTGGAGACCTGTGACCATCAGCCTATGATTGCTCAGGCGAAAATGGTGCTGATTTTCTGCGCCGATTGCAAAAAATGGTATGATGCCTACCTTGCAGTAGGCTGCCAGACCCGCAAACCCGGTGTAGGCGATTTGATGCTGGCTGTGACCGATGCTATGATCGCAGCACAGAATGCAGTCACCGCCGCAGAAAGTTTGGGAATCGGCTCCTGCTACATCGGCGACATTATGGAAAACTGCGAAGACCAGCGGGAATTGCTGCATCTTCCCGAGTATGTTGTTCCCGTGGGCATGCTGATTTTCGGTTATCCCACGGACCAGCAAAAATCCCGCCCCAAACCGGAGCGGGTAGAGCAAAAGTACATCGTACACGAAAATGGTTACACCCCTCTGTCTGACAAGGATCTGGAAGATATGTGGACTCCCCGATCCGGAGAAAAAGGCTACGAAGTCTGGATGCAGGCATTCTGCAACCGGAAATACAATAGTGAATTCTCCCGGGAAATGACCCGGTCTGTTACCAAATATCTGGAACAGTTCAAATAATAAAAGCCCCGACCGATTGGTCGGGGCTTCTCATTTTAGATTCTTGCTACACCGGTAGCGCGGGCAGCTTCTGCAACTGCCTTGGCAACTGCAGGGCCAACGCGCTCGTCAAAGGCTGCGGGAATGATGTACTCCTCGTTCAGCTCATCATCAGAAATGAGGTTAGCCAATGCCATAGCAGCTGCCATCTTCATCTCTTCGTTGATATCAGAAGCACGGACATCAAAAGTGCCGCGGAAAATACCGGGGAAAGCCAGAACATTGTTGATCTGGTTGGGGAAGTCACTGCGTCCGGTAGATACCACTCTAGCACCGCCTGCCTTAGCATCTTCGGGGAAGATCTCAGGAGTGGGATTTGCGCAGGCAAAGATGATTGCATCCTTATTCATGGTCTTGACCATCTCGGTTGTCAGGGTACCGGGAGCGGAAACACCGATAAATACATCAGCGCCCTTGATCACATCACAGAGCTTTCCGGCCTCCTTCTGCAGGTTGGTAACCTCAGCCATTTCCTTCTTGATCCAGTTGAGACCCTCGCGACCGGCATAGATAGCACCGGTACGGTCGGTCATAACCACATTC
Source organism: Oscillospiraceae bacterium (assembly GCA_017381835.1). The sequence continues at coordinate 16,065 of JAFOBK010000198.1, forward strand.
TTAAAACCTGCACTCAGCAGCAGCTTTACGATAGCAATAGCAGCCGCACCTGCACCGGAAGTAACAACCTTGACCTCTTCCTTCTTCTTGCCAACAACTTTCAGCGCATTCAGCAGGCCTGCCAGGGTAATGACAGCGGTACCGTGCTGGTCATCGTGGAAGATAGGAATGTCGCACTTTTCCTTCAGCTTGCGCTCGATTTCGAAGCAGCGGGGTGCGGAGATATCCTCCAGGTTGATGCCGCCAAAAGAACCGGACATCAGATAAACCGCATTAACAAACTCATCCACATCCTTAGACTTAACGCACAGAGGGAACGCATCCACATCAGCAAAAGCCTTAAACAGGGCACATTTACCTTCCATAACGGGCATGCCAGCTTCAGGGCCGATATCACCCAGACCCAGGACTGCAGTACCGTCGGTAATAACAGCACACAGATTATGACGGCGGGTCAACTCATAAGACTTATTAACATCCTTCTGAATCTCCAGGCAGGGCTGGGCAACACCGGGTGTATAGGCCAGGGACAGATCCTCCTTGGTCTTGCAGGGCACAGTGCTGATCACTTCGATCTTACCACCCCACTGGGCATGCTTTTTCAAAGATTCCTTAGCATAATCCATTCGATTTACATCCTTTCAATACCGTATTCTTACCATCGCTTCCTGAATAATGAGGAATATCCAATCATATATGTCAGAAGGAGGTAATGTAGAAATACATATCCTGAGGCAAACGGGAAATTACCTCAATCCTTACTGTTTTCCCTTACATTGTAACCCAAATTAGAGAAGTTTTCAATTCTTTTTCGATGGGAAACATGGATTTAGTGATCATGATTCAGTAAAACCTATGTATATTATGATATAATATCCCTGTACAAATTAAAGTTGCTGCACAATACCCTTCTCACAATAAAGAACAAAAGCCTCAACCTTTCGGTTGAGGTTTCTTGTGTTCGCGTTACTTGGTTTTCCAGGTAGGCCAACGTATCGTCACGGCGTTGAAACAGTCCGGTGGACTGTTTCAGCCGTTATTCGGTATGTATAGCAAAAGACCACATCTTTCGATGTGGTCTTTTGTGTTCGCGTTACTTATTTTCCAGGTAGGCCAACGTATCGTCCTGCCGTCCGTAAGTATCCGGCGGACATTTACAGGCAGAAAAAAGCCCCGACTTTTCAGTCGAGGCTTTGTGTTCGCGTTACTTATTTTCCCAGGCAGTCACCCGCCAAGTATCGTCAGCGTACATGAGCTTAACTTCTGTGTTCGGGATGGGAACAGGTGGACCCTCATGACAATCAACACGAACTCTTATGGATGGGATTCAACCCATCATTTATGTCAAAATCCGAACGGATTCTAACAGCAAAGAAATTATATCACTGACAGTTTGTACTATCAAGGGATTTTTTATTGGTGACCCATACCGGATTCGAA
>JAFOBK010000005.1 GCA_017381835.1 Oscillospiraceae bacterium
AGCATGGCATATGCGTAGGTTGCAACGCTGTATTTGTCGGTTTTGGAGATATACTCCTTGCCATCCTTTGTCATGTGGAGGGTCGCATCCACCAGGTCGCCCATACGCACGGCAGTAATGCCGGTCAGGGTGAAGTAGTAGTAGCTACTGTTCAAAACGGGTTCGACGCGAACTGTTGCCGTGCCGGTCTGGGTGTTGCCATTGTACTCAGGCAGGACAACCTCCAAATAGTAGCTGTCGTAAGCAGTCAGAGAGGTCTTGGGAACGGCAAAGGTCACAGAAATGTCGCTTGCCAGATCCAGCGTATGATAAATCTTGATGCTCTCGTCCAGCGTGGGCTCCGTGGATTCCACCTCATACTCGGTGGTATAGTATGTCGTGGTGATCATGCCCTCGGTGGAATAGAGCTGAGGCATGCGCATACTTGAACTGGTTGCGCTGGTATAGGTAGTGAAGCGTGTTGCGCTCACATTGTAGAGGAATCGACCGTAGGAAGAAGTGGTATTCTGGATGGTCGCCACACCTTCACTGATGGAAATCTTCCATGTGGTAACGCCTGCTCCCCACTTGACATTCTTGTTGGCAGATGCGCCAAGAAGCTCTCCCTCCGCATTGCTCAGAGTCCAAGCGTCCGCTTCGCCACCCAAGGTCAGAATGACAGTTCCCGCTCCGGGAGCCTCCAGAACGCTCAAGTCTTCACTGAATGTGGAGCTCACCTTGCTCAGATAGCTGGTATTATGAGAACCTGCTGTCACACCCTTGTCGTTGCAAGCCAAAATGAGCTGCATGCCGGCCTTCAGTTCGCTGTCGCTTTGCAGCCAAGTCCATGCACCCGAGCCACCGCCGCTGGTGGTCTTATAGGTGTAAAGAGCTCTCAAAGTTGTGTTTGCATCGAGGGTATAGCTTGCGCCGGCCTTGTAGTAGCTACCGGCAACGGTGCTGTGATTCACAGATTCCGCCGTCCAGCCTACAAAGGTGTAGCCCTCTTCGGGAACGGCACTATACTCCGGCAGAACCACCGTATCACCCTTGTATCCGGAAAGGGTTGCGGGAACGGTCAAGCCCGCAGGCACAACAAAGCTGACAGACAGCTTGGTGCCCAGCATCGGGATGGTTTCATTCTTGGTCTTGGAGCAGGTCGTGCAGGTATAAACACGCAGACCGTCCACGGTTTCCGTGGGCTGTACGGTCACAACACCGTCATTCCACTGATGCTTCTCGCTGTCATCCATGGCCGCACCGCAGACAGCGCAAAGATGCCAGTGATAGGTATCGTTGCTGCTGTACTTGCCTTCCTTGTGACCCAAGGCGGCGATGATGGTCTGAGACAGCGCAATCTGGTTCTTGCAGGCAGAATCGCTGAAGAGCTTTCCGCATTCATTGCAGGAATAATAAGCAGTATTGCCGGCGGTAGTACAGGTTGCGGCAACCGCCTTGTGGTAGGAACTTGTGCCATGGGCACAACTTACCAGCTCGGTGGTATAGTAAACAGTACCGCCACTGCCATCCCGCTTGTAAAGCTGAGGCAGGGACATCATCGTAGTAGGCGTGCTGGTATAAGCGTTAAAACGGAGATTGTTATTATTGTAGAGGATTCTTCCATAGGAGCTGTTGCTGCTATAGATAGATGCATTGGTGCCCTCCACGGTAATCTTCCAGGTCATTGTGCCGGTATCCCAAGCCAATTTTTTTGCTGCAATGGCTCCCAACTGATGGCCTTCGGCGTCAGAGAGCGTCCACGCATTCTCCTCGCCACCAAGGAAGAAAATCATCGCTGTCTCGGCAGGCGTATCCAAAATACTGTTATCCGAGGAGAAGGTTGCAGAAACAGAGCCCAAATAGTTGGTGACGATATCGCCGGCCACAGCACCATTGGCAACAGAGGCAATCATCAGCTCTGCACCGCTGACCAACTCATCGGCAGAATTCACCAGCATCCACTTGCCGGTGCCGGAACCGCCCACAGCGTGCTGATAAAGGGCATAGAAATGAACATTTTGGGAGGGGGTATAGGAAGATCCGGGCGCATAGAATGCGGGTTTTACCGTAGTATCGGAAATCTCAGATTCCACCCAGCCCAAGAAGCGATAGCCATCGGGATCCCCACTGTAGGGCAGAGTGATCGCTTCTCCTGCGTAGCCGTAAATGGGATCGGCGGCGCCGTTAAAATCAACCGTCACTGCGGTCTTTGCCGCAAAGTCGATGCGAATGGTACAATCGGATTCCGCATTGACAATGAAAGTATTGCCATTCTGCGTCACAGTGGCCTTGCCCTGCACAACCGTATAGCCTGCGGCATAGTAGCCGGTCTTGGGGTAGGCAGTGATGGTACGACCCACAACAGATACCGTACCGTAGCCGGTGTAGTTACTGGTAGCCTTAATGGTATATGTATTGGAACCGTTGCCGCTGGGAGTGGACATGTTGGCAGGAATCTCCTGATGAAAGAGCAGCCATGCAAATTCGGGGTAGTCGATGAAAACATTACGGTTGCCCTGCACGCCCTGAACGGAGTCGTTACGAGACATTTCCCAGGAATCCACAGGGTCCATTTCGCACCATTCAAGTAAGGTTTCCAGATCCTTAATGACCTTTTTGCCATCGCTCTTCTCATCACCGGAGGGCTTAACGGGATTGGGCTCCTGCTCGAAGAGATTGCGCTCGCCCCATCGGACATAGACATAGAGGAGAATGCGGGCCACATCGCCCTTAATGTTGTCATTTACCTCTACCAAACCGATGGACTTACCGTCTTCCGTATAG
>JAFOBK010000199.1 GCA_017381835.1 Oscillospiraceae bacterium
AAATTGTTTTTTATTCTAAGCGCGTTATGAAGGTCGCGCGCTTATACAAAGGGATGGATCAAGACTTCTTGACCTTTGCGGCAGCCTTGGTACGCTGGATATCCAGCAGAACGGCGCCGATAACAACGATACCGGTGAAGAAGTTCTGCCAGGGAGCCTGCAGGCCGCAAGCGGGCAGACCGTTCTTCAGAACGGACATGATGAACACACCGATCAGAGTACCGACCATGGTACCGGAACCACCAGCCATGGAAGTACCGCCAACGATAACACCGGTGATACCGTGCATTTCCTGACCTGCGCCGGTACCGGGAGTGATGGTGGAGTAAACAGCAGCGTAGAACAGAGCAGCCATACCTACGAAGAAGCCGGACAGAACGTATGCGCCGATCTTCCAGTTAGCGGTGTTGATACCGGACAGACGAGCAGCTTCCTCGTTGGAGCCGATAGCGTACAGGTAACGGCCGAACTTGGACTTGTGCAGGATCAGAGCAGCGATGATGAAGAATACCAGCAGCCAGATAGCGCCGATGGGGATGATGTCAAAGACCTTGGTACGAACCAGAGCCTTCTTGAACCAGCCGCCGATCTCAGCGGAAGCTGCGGGCCAGGTCTGAGCCTGAACCTTGGTGATGATGGAGCCGATACCCATGGAGATCATCTGAGAACCCAGAGTAGCGATGAAGGGGGGCAGACCCAGCTTTGCGATCATAACGCCGTTCATCAGGCCGAATGCCATTGCGATAGCCAGGGTGATGACAACGCCAACGCCCAGAGGCAGGCCCCATGCGTTGAATGCGTATGCGCCGATCAGAGCGGAGCACATCATAACAGTACCCAGAGACAGGTCGATGCCGCCGGTGATGATGATGAAGGTAACACCGAAGGCCATGAAGCCGATGTAGTAAGCGGACTGCAGAATGTTTTCAGCGGTGTCCCAGGTGAAGAAGTTGTTGCCCAGGATAGCGAACAGGACGTACAGGATGACCAGTGCAGCAGGAGCAAGAGCCTTCTGCATATCGATCTTGAATCCCTTCTTTTCAGTATTCTTAATTTTAGTCATAATTCAATTACCCCTCATTATTCACGCATAGTAGCGAATGTCATGATGTTTTCCTGAGTAGCTTCGGAGATGTCCAGCTCGCCGGTGACGCGGCCTTCGCACATGACCATGATACGGTCAGACATACGCAGCAGCTCGGGCATATCGGAAGAAATCATAATGATGGACTTGCCTTCCTGAGCCAGCTGGTTCATCAGCTTGTAGATTTCGCTCTTTGCACCAACGTCGATACCGCGGGTGGGCTCGTCGAAGATCAGAATATCGCAGTCACGCAGCAGCCACTTGGAAATAACGACCTTCTGCTGGTTACCGCCGGACAGGCTGCCGACTCTGGTCTTGGTGGAAGGAGTCTTGGTACGGATCTTCTCAATGTACTCCTCGGAAGCCTTGTCAGCCTGAGCTTCGTTGACGAAGGGGCCCTTGAACAGCTTGCTGATGGAGGACATGATGGTGTTATCGGTGATGCTCAGGTTCAGGCACAGGCCGTAACGCTTACGGTCCTCAGAGAGGTAACCGATGCCCAGTTCCACTGCATCCTTGGGGCTCTTGATCTTGACCTGCTTGCCATTGATCTTGACCACACCGGAATCCATGGGGTCAGCACCGCACAGCAGACGCATGGTCTCGGTACGGCCAGCGCCCATCAGGCCGGAGAAGCCCAGGATCTCGCCCTTCTTCAGCTTGAAGGAAACATCATTAACCTGCCAGGAGTTCAGGTGCTCGCACTCCAGGATAACGGGAGCGTCAGCGGGAACAGCGGAGCAGGTCTTGGGCTCTTCGTAAATGGTACGGCCGACCATCATGCGAACGATCTCAGCGATCTCGGTGACGGCGGTCTCACGAATGCCAACGTACTGGCCGTCGCGCATAACGGTGATGCGGTCGGTAATACGCTTCAGTTCGTCCATTCTGTGGGAGATATAGATAATACCAACGCCGGTTTCCTTCAGCTGGTTAACGAAGGTAAACAGATCGTCGATCTCAGTATCAGTCAGAACCGCGGAGGGCTCGTCCAGAATCAGGATCTTGGTATCATTATAGGAGAGTGCCTTTGCAATCTCAACCATCTGCTGCTTTGCAACAGACAGGGTTCTGACCTCGGCCTTGGGGTCGATAGTCAGGTGGAGGCTGTCCAGCAGCTCCTGGGTACGGCGGTTCTGTTCAGCCTTGTCCAGGAAAAGTCCCTTGGTGGACTCACGGCCAATGAAGATATTGTCTGCAACAGTCAGGTGCTGCATCAGGTTCAGCTCCTGGTGAACAATACAAATACCTCTGTTCTGTGCGTCCTTGGGGCCATTGATTTCGATGTTCTCACCGAAAAATTCAATGGTACCGCCATCCTTGGGGTAGATACCGGTCAGAATCTTCATCAGTGTGGACTTGCCGGCGCCGTTTTCGCCGATCAGGCCCATGACTTCACCGCTGCGGATCTCAAGCTGAGCATCATCCAGCGCGTGAACACCGGGGAAGTATTTCTGAATGCCTTGCATCTTCAGAATAATTTCGCCCATTCCAACATCACCTTTCTCAAATCACTTTCAATATGTCTGCCGATAAAACTTTTGGAAATCTTTGGAAAAGATCCCGGAATTTCAAAAAGCTTTTCAGCGAAAGCACAGTATGGTTTTTGGTTTCTGTTGCACCTAACAAGAGCGAATCGTTTCGCTTATGCAAGTTGCACAAAACCACGGGTTACCGATTAGTAATCTTAACCAGCACCCGCACTCAAAACCCGGGGATTTGCGCATACTCCCCCCTGCTTCTCCTATACTATAATAAACTTCACTAAAAAAATCAAGGGTTTTTTTCAAAAATTGTATTGACAGCACAATCCACTTTTTATATTATATGGTTAGTCAGATTGACAGATATATCGATATTGTTATATCAAATGAGCGAATCGTTTCGCTCTAACTTGCGGATTTGAGGGATTTTCATGGCAACCATCAAGGATGTCGCCCGTTTGGCCGGCGTTTCCGTTTCTACAATCTCCAAATATCTCAACGGCGGCAATGTTTTGGAAGAAAATGCCGACGCCATCCGCAAAGCCATCGCAGAGCTTGACTACCGGGTCAACCCCTTCGCCAGAAGTCTGAAGACCCAGCGCAGCCGCTCCATCGGCGTGCTGCTTCCCGATATCACCGCGCCCTTCTTCGGCAACGTCCTCACCGCACTGGATAAGGTACTCAGAGAAAACGGCTATCACAGCCTGATCTCCTGCTACTCCTCCAACCACGGTCTGGAGCGTGATAATCTGAGCTTTCTGCTGTCGGCAGGTATTGACGGCCTCATTTACGCACCGGAAGATCTCTCCGTTGAGGAGTTTTATGAGCTGACCGCCAACCGCAAGATTCCCGTGGTTCAGCTGGACCGTACCCTGCAGGGTCTGAGCGCCGATGCGGTGCTGGTCAACAACGCGGATGCGTCCTATGCGGCTGTGTGCCGTCTGATCGATAAGGGTCACCGCAGAGTTGCCATCATCAGCGGTCCCAAGTCCGTTTTCTCCGCCAAGGAGCGGCAGATCGGTTACCTGAGAGCGCTGTCTGACCGGGGCATTCTTTATGACGATCAGCTGGTGATCAGTGATCAAAACGATTTTGCCACCGGCCACCGGGGCTTTGATGCCCTGATGAAGCTGGAAGACAAGCCCACCGCTGTCTTTACCACCAACCATAATATCACCATGGGTTTTCTCACCGCTGCCCACGAGCAGGGTCTGCGGATCCCCGAGGACATTGATATTTTCGGCTTTGACTGTGTGGATATCTGCTCCATGATGCGCCCTCCCCTTCCCGTTGTCCATCAGCCGGAAGCGGAAATCGGCACTCTGGCTGCCAGCTATCTGATCCAGCGGCTGGACGGCTACACCGGTGAGCCGAGAGTTACCAAGCTCAAATGCAAGCACAATATTTAATTATGTATAAAAACGCATCATGCGTTCTTTATAAATTGTAAATTACCGCTCAGGGTTACCCCCCAAAAGAGTGGCAAGAATTTAGGAGGAAAAAACAATGGCAAAGAACAGATACATTGGCGAGTATCCCGTTATTGGTATTCGCCCCACTATCGACGGCCGTCGTGGTCCCCTGAAGGTTCGTGAGAGCCTGGAAGAGCAGACCATGGCTATGGCACAGGCTGCCAAGAAGCTGTTCGAGGAAAATCTGCAGTACTCCAACGGTGAGCCCGTTAAGGTTATCATCGCTGACACCACTATCGGCCGCGTTGCTGAGGCTGCTGCTTGCGCAGAGAAGTTTAAGCGCAACGGTGTCGACATCACTCTGACTGTTACTCCTTGCTGGTGCTACGGCTCTGAGACCATGGATATGGATCCTCAGACCATCAAGGGTGTTTGGGGCTTCAACGGCACCGAGCGTCCCGGCGCTGTTTACCTGGCTTCCGTTCTGGCTTCCCATGCTCAGAAGGGTCTGCCCGCATTCGGCATCTACGGCCATGACGTTCAGAATCTGGACGAAGTGACCAACATGCCCGCTGACGTTCAGGAAAAGCTGCTGCGCTTCGGCCGTGCTGCTGTTGCTGTTGCTACCATGCGCGGCAAGTCCTACCTGCAGATCGGCTCCATCTGCATGGGTATCGGCGGCTCCATCATTGATCCCGCTTTCATCGAGTCCTACCTGGGCATGCGTGTTGAGTCCGTTGACGAGGTAGAAATCATCCGTAGAATGTCCGAGGGCATCTACGATGCAGAAGAAGTTGCAAAGGCTAAGGCTTGGATCGCTGAGAACTGCAAGGAAGGCTGGGACAAGAACCCCGACTTCGTTAAGACTTCCGATGAGAAGAAGGCTGAGCAGTGGGACTTCCTGGCAAAGATGTACTGCATCATCAAGGATATGTTCAACGGCAACCCCAACCTGCCCGCAGGCTGCGAAGAAGAGATGGTCGGCCACAACGCTATTGCAGGTGGCTTCCAGGGTCAGCGTCAGTGGACTGACTTCTACCCCAACTGTGACTTCCCCGAGGCTCTGCTGAACTCCACCTTCGACCACAACGGCGCTCGTGAGCCCTACATCCTGGCTACCGAGAATGACGTATTGAACGGCCTCGGCATGCTGTTCATGAAGCTTCTGACCAACCGCGCTCAGATGTTCTCCGACGTTCGTACTTACTGGTCCCCCGAGGCTTGCGAGCGTGCTTCCGGCTACAAGGTCGAAGGCAAGGCTCTGGAGAACGGCGGCTTCATCCACCTGATCAACTCCGGTGCTACCGCTCTGGATGCTTGCGGCGAATGCAAGGACGAGAACGGCAACGGCATCATGAAGAAGTGGTGGGAAGTTACCGACGAGGACATCAAGAAGATGACCGAGGCTACCACCTGGCCCGCAGCTGACAACGGCTACTTCCGTGGCGGCGGATTCTCCTCCTCCTTCACTACCCGTGCCGAAATGCCCGCTACCATGATCCGTCTGAATCTGGTTAAGGGTCTGGGCCCCGTTCTGCAGATCGCAGAAGGCTGGACCGTACAGCTGCCCGACGACGTCACCAAGACTCTGATGATGCGTACCGACCCCACCTGGCCCTGCACCTGGTTTGCTCCTCGCTGCGACGGCAAGGAAGGCTCCGCATTCAAGACCGCATACGATGTCATGAACAACTGGGGTGCTAACCACGGCGCTATCTCCTACGGTCACATCGGTGCTGACCTGATCACCATGTGCTCCATGCTGCGCATTCCCGTCTGCATGCACAACGTTCCCACCGAGGACATCTTCCGTCCCGCTGCATGGAACGCATTTGGCATGGACAAGGAAGGCCAGGACTACCGCGCATGTGCCGCTTACGGCCCCCTGTACAAGGCTTACTAATCCATCTTCAGATAAAAAATGGCGGTCGAAAGACCGCCATTTTTTGAAAGTACTGATAAAAGCCTCCCCTGTGTAAGGGGAGGTGCCCCGAAGGGGCGGAGGGGTTGTAACAATCCCCCAGTCATTTGCGCATACTTTGCAAATGACAGCCCCCTTTGCACACTGCGCCCACAGGCGCGTACATAGCG
>JAFOBK010000200.1 GCA_017381835.1 Oscillospiraceae bacterium
AACTCCGTGATCGTCCCGATTGCGGGGGCAATCCTCGCCTTTGTTATGACCCTTGAGCTGATCCAGCTCATAACCGACAAAAACAATCTGAACGATGTAGATACCTGGATGTTCTTCAAATGGGCCTTCAAGTCCGCCGCTGCGGTGCTGATCGTTACCAACACCTGGAACATCGTCATGGGTGTATTCGATGCCGCCCAAAGTGTGGTTGGCAGCGCATCGGGCATTATCTCCGGAGATACCAGCATTGATATTTCCTCCGTGATGACCGATCTGGAAACCACCCTCATGGCTATGGAGATCGGACCGCTGCTGGGACTATGGTTTCAGTCCCTGTTCGCTGGCATCTGTACCTGGGCAATCGCCATCTGCATCTTCATCATCACCTACGGCAGAATGATTGAGATCTACCTTGTGACCTCCCTTGCACCCATCCCGATGGCAACTATGATGGGCAAGGAATGGGGCGGTATGGGCCAGAATTATCTTCGTGCCCTGTTCGCTCTGGGATTCCAGGCATTTCTCATCATTGTATGCGTTGCCATCTATGCTGTACTGGTTCAGAGCATTTCCGTTGCTGCGGACATCAGCAGCGCCATCTGGACCTGCATGGGCTACACAGTTCTGCTGTGCTTCTGCCTGTTCAAGACAAGCAGCCTTGCAAAGTCCATCTTCAATGCCCATTAAGATGGCATAAATCAATAAGGAGGGCTATTTATGGCCTATGTAACCGTCCCCAAGGACTTAACAAAAATCAAAACCAAGGTGCTGTTTAACCTTACCAAACGGCAGCTTGTATGCTTCGGAGCCGGTGCCCTCATGGGGCTACCGGCATTCATCTTCCTCAAGGAACCTCTGGGTACCAGCACTGCCACCATGGTCATGATCCTGGTAATGATCCCGGCGTTCCTTCTTGCCATGTATGAAAAGAATGGGCAACCCCTGGAAGTCATTTTGCGGAATATGATCCAGGTCTGCTTCATCCGTCCGAAGCACCGTCCTTACCGGACCAACAATTTCTACGCCGTGTTACAGCGGCAGCACCAACTCGATAAGGAGGTTCACCGCATTGTCCGCCAAGAAGCGGCTGACCCGCGCCGAACGGAAGCAAATCGAAGCAGCCATCGCAAGAGCAAACCGGACGGATAAAAAAGAAAAATCGGCGCAGGACAGTATTCCCTATAAGCGCATGATGCCCGACGGCATCTGCGTTGTCACCGACACCTATTTCACCAAGACCATCCAATTCCAGGATATCAACTACCAGCTTTCCCAGAACGAAGATAAAACTGCCATCTTTGAAGCATGGTGTGATTTCCTCAATTTCTTCGATGCGTCCGTTAAATTCCAGCTCACCTTTGCAAACCTTTCCGTTTCCAAAGAGGTGTTTACCCAGAGCATCAGCATCCCGCCCAAGGGAGATGAATTTGACAGCATCCGGGAGGAATACGCCCAAATGCTTCAGCGGCAGTTGGAGCGCGGCAACAATGGTCTTGTCAAAACCAAGTATCTGACCTTCGGTATCGAAGCCCAGACCTACCGCATGGCAAAGATGCGGCTGGAACGTCTGGAAATCGATATCCTCAACAACTTCAAACGGCTGGGCGTAAAAGCCACCGTTCTGAATGGCAAGGAACGTCTGCAAGTCCTCCATGACATTCTCAGAATGGACGAACAGGAACCCTTCCTGTTCAACTGGGACTGGCTGGCTCCCTCCGGGCTGTCCACAAAGGACTTCATCGCTCCCAGCAGCTTTGAATACAAAAACGGCAAGGGCTTCCGCATGGGTAAGCTCTCCGGTGCCGTCAGCTTCCTTCAGATCCTGGCACCGGAACTCAATGACCGCATCCTGGCAGAGTTCTTGAATCTGGAGAGCAGCGTCATCGTTAATCTCCATGTTCAGTCTGTGGATCAGGTCAATGCAATTAAAACCATCAAGCGGAAGATCACCGACTTAGACCGTGCCAAGATCGAAGAACAGAAGAAAGCTGTTCGTTCCGGATATGACATGGACATCATTCCTTCCGACCTTGCCACCTACGGTGCAGAAGCAAAAAAGCTGCTGCAGGATCTTCAGAGCAGAAACGAGCGAATGTTCCTTCTGACCTTCCTGGTTATGAATACCTCTGAAAATCCCCGGCAACTCAATAACAACATCTTCCAGATCAAATCCATTGCCCAGAAGCATAATTGTTCCCTGGTGCGACTGGACTATCAGCAGGAAGAAGGCGTTATGAGCAGTCTGCCCCTGGGCATGAACTACATCGATATCCAGCGTGGTCTGACTTCTTCCTGTGTGGCGATCTTCATCCCCTTCACCACCCAGGAGCTGTTCCAGACCGGAAAGGAAGCCCTGTATTACGGTATCAATGCCCTTTCCAACAACCTTATCATGGTTGACCGGAAGCTGCTGAAAAACCCCAATGGGCTGATCCTTGGTACTCCCGGCTGCTGCACGGGCGATACACAAATTCTCTTTGCAAACGGCACTCCGGTGTCCTTTGCGGAGCTGGTGGATTCCGGCATCCAACAGGCGCAGATAAAAGCCTACGATGAAGAAAAGCAGGCAATCGTCACAGCCCCAGCCAAGGATATCCGCATCGAAAGGTATGTGGACGAGCTGTTCGAGATCGAACTGATGGACGGCAGCATGGTCAAATGCACCCCGGAACATCTGATCCTCACCCGGCAGGGAGAGTATATGCAGGCAAAGGAAATGCGCCCTGGTCAGCTTCTCAGCGGCGGTCACAGGGTCGTTCATGTCACCCGGCACAAGCTCATGGACAGTGTACCTGTCTATGATATGGGTGTTCCGAAGCACTTGAACTTTGTGCTGGCAAATGGGCTGGTGGTTCACAACAGCGGCAAATCCTTCAGCGCAAAGCGGGAAATCAGCAACGCCTTTCTCGTTACCAATGACGACATCCTGATTTGCGACCCGGAAAGTGAGTACGCTCCCCTGGTGGAGCGGCTGGGCGGACAGGTCATCCGTATCTCTCCCACGTCCCCGGATCATATCAATCCCATGGATATCAACCTCAATTACAGCGACGATGATAACCCGCTGTCCTTAAAGTCCGACTTTATCCTCAGCCTGTGCGAGCTGATCGTTGCCGGCAAGGATGGACTTGCACCTGTGGAGAAAACCATCATCGACCGCTGTGTGCGGCTGGTCTATCAGGATTATCTCAATGACCCGAAACCGGAGAATATGCCCATTCTTGAGGATCTTTACGATACCCTCCGCAAACAGGCAGAAAAGGAAGCCCAGTACATTGCCACCGCCTTGGAAATCTACGTTTCCGGTTCTCTTTCCGTATTCAACCACCGGACCAATGTGGATATCAATAACCGGATTGTGTGCTTTGATATCCGGGAGCTGGGTAAGCAGCTGAAGAAAATCGGTATGCTCATCGTCCAGGATCAGGTCTGGAACCGTGTTACCGAAAACCGTTTCCAGTACAAGGCTATCGCAGCACAGGAAGCAGAGGATGGTATTACCCTGGTCGCTGCAGACCGAACGGAACCCAAAGCCACCCGATACTACATCGACGAGTTCCACCTTCTGCTGAAGGAGGAACAGACCGCCGCCTTCTCCGTGGAAATCTGGAAAAGATTCCGAAAATGGGGCGGCATCCCCACAGGCATCACCCAGAACGTCAAAGACCTTCTCAGCAGTCGGGAAATTGAGAATATCTTTGAAAACTCCGACTTCATCTATATGCTCAATCAGGCTGCAGGTGACCGTCAGATTCTGGCAAAGCACCTTGGCATCTCTCCCCATCAGTTATCCTACGTCACCCACTCCGGTGAAGGTGAAGGGCTGCTGTTCTACGGCAACACAATTCTGCCGTTCATTGACCACTTCCCCAAGGAAACTGAGCTTTATAAAGTCATGACAACCAAACCCACTGAAGTCACAAAGGAGGCATCTTAATTATGACCGTCGAACAAATCAAGCAGGGCTACGGAAAAACAATGGCTATTCAGACAGAACTTTCCATTCTGCTGGAACTGCTGGTAAGTGCAATTGATTTTTGCTCCGAAGTATCTGCCCAGAATAAATATCTGACCAAGATTGGCGAAGCTGGCGTAACCCGGCTGATGGAGCTGTTCAATTCCGGGAATATCGTTATGATTATCCCCCGGAACAGCGAAGATGATGGTGAGTACCTGTCCGATGTCCTCATGGCGATCTGGGCAGGGCTTTTCTTCTATCCCCAGCTCTCTGAAGAACGGTTCCTGATCTACGCCGAAAGCGCGGAACTGCTTTCCGATCTGCTGGGCGGTGGATGGTTTGTATAAGCGTCCGTCCCGGCTCAAATTCACAGACGAGGAACGCGGAAATCCGGAACTGCAAAAGAAAGTCCAGAAGGCCGACAAAGCTGCCGACAAGGCGGATTCTGCCCAGGGGAAGATCCCCTCCCGGAAGAAGCTGAAAGCAGATGTTGTCCCCGATCCCAAATCCGGAAAGCTGAAAGTCAAGCTGCAATTTGAGGAAAGCAAGAAAAAGCCGCCCTCCAAGCTGACCCATGCTGTCCAGACTGCCCCGGTTGAAACTGTCCGGGGACAGCTTCATAAAGAAGTCCGTGAAACCGAGGATGACAATGTTGGTGTGGAGGCTGCACACTCTTTGGAACAGTCAGCGGAACGCACCTCCCAAGTTCTTCATGCTGGCTACCGGAGCCATAAGCTGAAACCCTACCGGGAAGCGGCAAAGGCGGAGCAGAAGCTGGACAAAGCCAACTTAGATGCCCTGCAAAAGAAGATGGAACTGGATCACCCCACCAGCAACCCCTTTTCCAAATTCCAGCAGCGGCAGGCCATCAAGCGCCAGTATGCCGCCGCCAAAGCAAGTGCTTCCACTGGCACAACGCAAACTGCTGCCAGCATTACGGAGAAGGCTGCACAGAAAGCTACGGAAACCAGCAAAAAGACTGCCACCTTCGTAAAGAAGCACAGCAAGGCTTTTCTGGTCATCCTTGGTTTTCTCATGCTGCTGGGCTTTTTCCTCAGCGGACTTTCCTCCTGCACCGTGGTCATGGAGGGTGTCATTTCCGGTATCGCCAGCAGCACCTATGCTTCCACCGACGATGCCATCCAGGATGCAGAAGCTGCCTACTGTGCTATGGAAGCGGCGCTGCAGAACAAGCTGGACAACTATGAATCCACCCACAGCTATGACGATTACATCTACGATCTGGATGAAATCGGCCATGACCCCTATGTTCTGACCTCCATTCTGTCTGCCCTGCATCCCGGTGAGTGGACGCTGCCCGAAGTCATGGGCACCTTAGATATGCTGTTTGAAAAGCAGTATATCCTCACCGAAGAAGTGGAAACGGAAACCCGCTACCGGACGGAAACCCTGATCGGTGAACGCCATGCCCAGGACCCCATTACAGGTGCTTACCTATACGACATCTGGGGCGACCCCATCATGGAGGAATACGAATACGAGGATGAAGTGCCCTATACCCATTACACCTGCACTGTCACGCTGGAAAACTTCGATCTGAGCCATGTACCGGTCTATGTGATGACGGAAGAAGAATTGGGAATGTATGCGGTGTATATGTCCACTCTGGGCAACAGGACAGACCTGTTCCCGGATTCTGAGTACATTGACCGTTACGATGGCAGCTATCCAGTCTATGAGATTCCCCCGGAAGCTCTGGAAGATTCTCAGTTTGCCGCCATGATTACGGAAGCAGAAAAATATCTGGGATATCCTTACGTCTGGGGCGGCAGCAGTCCATCCACTTCCTTCGACTGTTCCGGTTTTGTAAGCTGGGTCATCAATCATTCCGGATGGAGTGTGGGCAGACTCAGCGCCCAGGGGCTGTGCAATATCTGCACTCCCGTATCCTCGTCCAATGTAAAGCCGGGAGATCTGGTGTTCTTTAAGGGCACCTACGACACGCCCGGTGTCTCCCATGTAGGCATCTACGCTGGCAACAACCGGATGATCCACTGCGGAGATCCCATTTCCTATACCAATCTAAATTCAAGTTACTGGCAGTCCCATTTCTATACCTATGGCAGACTGCCCTAAAGGAGTGAAAAAACATGAATCCCAAAATCAATAAGCTCCGCACGGAGCTGGAAAAGAACAATGGCAAGATCGCCGCGTTACAGGCAAAGAACAAGGAACTGGAAAAGCAGATCCGGGAACTGGAAAACCTGGACATCGTTGGCATGGTCCGGGAACAGGGCATGACCATGGAACAGTTTGCGGAACTGTTCCAGAAAATGAAGGGAGTCGCAGTTGCTGCCCCGACTGTAAAGGAGTCTGGGCATGAAACCTAAGATGCGGTTCCTGTCCTGTCTGCTTGCCCTGGTTATGTGTCTGTCCACCCTTGCCGTCCCTGCCTATGCCAAAGGAGATGACCCGAACCAGAAGGATTACGATGTGATCGTGCAGACTCCGGAGGAAACCCGACCCAAGAACACGACCACTTCCAACCAGTCCTCCCGTCCATCCTCCAGCACAGCAGCTACGGAGGAAACGGAACCCCCTGCCCCCACCATTGCAGAAGATGGTATGCCCTTTACCGAGGACAGTATCGTTGCCACCCGTGACCTTCTGTACGATGCTGCCACCAACAAACAGTACATCACCGTGGAAACCCGAAACGGCAATACCTTCTACATCGTCATCGACTACGATAAGCCTGTGGACGAGGACAGCGAACAGTATTATACCTATTTCTTAAATCAGGTGGATGAAGCCGACCTCATGGCGCTGCTTGAAGATAACTCTGCCCCCGCTGCCTGCATCTGCGCTGATAAATGCAGCGTTGGTCTTATCAATACCCAGTGTGAGATCTGCGCCGTGAACATGGTAGAGTGCATGGGTGTAGAACCCACCGAACCGGAAACCGAGCCGCCCACGGAACCTGTGGAGGAACCGGAACCCAGCGTAGGCACTGGGCCTATTCTCCTGGTGGTAATCCTCATTGCGGCACTGGCTGGCGGCGGTGCTTACTACTTCCTCAAGGTCAAGGGCAAGAACAAGCCCCAGACCAAGGGCAGCTCCGATTTGGATGACTATGACTTCGGTGACGAAGATGACGATGGTGAGTACGCCGAGTTCGAGCAGTACGATCCCGCGTCTGACCAGGAGGGCGTATGAGCGAATATAAATTGATCGTTGCTGAAAAGCCCTCTGTGGCAAAAGCCATTGCCGCAGTCATTGCTCCCGGCTGTAAGCAGCGAAGGGGCTATCTGGAGGGCAACGGCTATCTCATTTCCTGGTGTTATGGGCATCTGGCAAAGCTGGCAGATGCGTCCTACTATGAGGAAGGCTTCGCCAAGTGGAATATGAAAGACCTTCCTATTCTGCCCCGCAGCTTCCGATTCCATATCCAAGAGGATAAGAAGGAGCAGTTCGATGTGCTGTCTATGCTCATGCACCAAGGCAATGTGGCAGAAGTCATCAATGCCTGCGACGCGGGCCGTGAAGGAGAGCTGATCTTCCGTACCGTCTATTTCCTCGCAGGATGCAGCAAACCCATGAAGCGGTTGTGGATCTCCTCTATGGAGGATGATGCTATCCGGGAAGGCTTTCAGAATCTGCAACCGGGCAGCGACTACGACGGTCTGCACAAAAGCGCCCTGTGCCGCATGAAGGCAGACTGGTTGGTGGGCATCAACGCCACCCGGTTCTTTTCTCTGACCTATAACCGCACCCTCACCATTGGCAGAGTCATGTCCCCGACCCTTTCTCTACTGGTTCAGCGGGAACGGGAGATTTCTGCCTTTGTCCCGGAACCGTTCTACCATCTTGTGTTAGACTGTGGTTTTCCGCTGTCCTCCGAAAAGCTGACGGATATGGAAGCTGCCCAGGAATTGACCAGAGCTTGTGCGGTTTCCTCCATTACCGTTCTCAGCGTAGAACGCAAGGAACACACGGAAAAAGCCCCGGCGCTTTATGATCTGACCACTTTGCAGCGGGAAGCCAACCGGCTCTGCGGCTTTACCGCCCAGCAGACTCTGGATTATCTGCAATCTCTCTACGAAAAGAAGCTGTGTACCTATCCCCGGACGGACAGTCGCTATCTGACCAATGATATGGAAACTGCCGTCCCAGACTATGCCGCCGCTGCCGCCGCTATCCTTGGCTGCGAACACCCCAAGAAGATTCTTCCCAAACAAGTTTGCAACAGCAAAAAGGTCAGCGACCACCATGCAGTTATCCCTTCGCTTTCTGCAAAGAATGTGGATATCTCCGCACTTCCCGCAGGGGAACAAACGATCCTGATGCTGGTAGCTCAGGGTTTTCTACGGGGCATCTGTCCGGAATACCGATTTGCGGAAACTGTTTTAACCGCAGAGTGTGCCGGTCACACTTTCCGGGCCAGGGGCAAAGAAATTCTGAAACGGGGATGGACGGTCTTTTCCTTCCGAGAGAGCCAATCCAATGTTTTGCCTGCCGTTACCGAAGGGCAGACCATTCCCGTGGCCCATGTCGGCTTGAAGGGTGGCAAAACCACGCCGCCCAAATACTACACGGAAGATACTCTGCTGGCTGCAATGGAAAACGCAGGCATCCAGGATATGCCCGAAGATGCAGAGCGCAAAGGCATCGGCACCCCGGCTACCCGATCCGGTATTCTGGAGAAACTGATCTCCGATCAGTTCGTGATCCGAACCAAGTCCAAGAAGGTATCCTATCTTCGCCCTACGGAGTTGGGCATTGCCCTGATAACCGTCCTCCCGGAACAGCTTCAGTCCCCGCTGCTGACTGCGGAATGGGAACACCGTTTGAAGCTGGTGGAATCCGGAACCCTGTCTGATACTGATTTCATGCAGGGGATCACAGAAATGCTCACGGAAATGGTGGAGGATTACAAGCCCTATCCCGGTTCCGAAGTTCTGTTCCCGGAAAAAGAGGATGTGGTGGGCAAATGCCCCCGCTGCGGCACCAATGTGGAAGAACGCAAACGGGGTTTCTTCTGCCAAAATCCCAACTGCCACTTCGTTCTTTGGAAGAACAGCCGATTCTTTGAAGTGAAGAAGAAAAAGCTGGACAAAGCCACCGCTGCCGCCCTGCTGAAATTCGGACAGGTTCCCATGAAGGGCTGCTACTCCGAAAAGACAGGCAAAACCTACGATGCTACCGCCATCATGGTGGATAAAGGCGACAAGGTAGATTTCAAGCTGGAGTTTGACAATGGGTAAGCTGCCCCGGTTCAATGACCTTCAGCTCAGACAGATGCGGAGCCTGATCCGCAAGCACTGCTGCAATTATCACGATGGAAACTGCTGTACTCTGGATGACGGCATTGATCCAAGCTGCGCCCAGTGGAATTGCTATTCTCTGCAATGCACCTGGTTCCGGGATGCCGTTCTGCCCCTGGCACCGGATCTGCAAGAGAAGGTGCTGGGCGTTTCCAGCCAGTATCGACAGTGTGTTCTCTGCCGACGACACTTCATTCCCTCCGGGAATCGAGCCGTTTACTGCCCCAAGTGCAGCCTTTCCCAGCAGCGGAAAAAGACCCGTGAACGGGTACGCCGTCACAGAGGTCGGGTGTAACGGTTTAGCCGAAAATAACGTTGCAGCGCAACCACTTTTTGCCCCTTGATTTTGCATCCCGGTATCTTTTGTCACGAAAGCAGGAAAACGGGTTCTAGTGCGTTACAGGGGGCCTTTTGTGCAATCTCCAAAACAGGAGCAACCACCACAATTCTTACGCAAAACGCTCCTGCGCGGGTATCACAACCTCAGCGCAGGAGCGTTCTTTTTTTATCCAAATTTCGTCGAAAGGAGTTTATTCGTGGCTGAAAAACAGTCCAACAAGGAACGCATCAAAGAAATAACTGCCGGTATTGAGCAAGGCATCAAGGAACTATTTGAAAGTGACCGTTACCGGAAATACTTAACCACCATGAGTCGATTCCACAAGTATTCACTGAATAACGTCATGCTGATCCATTCCCAGCGTCCGGATGCAACTCTGGTAGCCGGTTTCAACAAATGGAAAAACAGCTTTGGCCGTCACGTCAAAAAGGGCGAAAAAGGCATCCAGATTCTGGCTCCCACTCCCTATAAAATCAAGGTTGAAAAAGAAAAGCTGGACCCGGAAACCAAGCTGCCCATGATCGATGAAAACGGTGATCCTGTTACCGAAGAAAAAGAAGTCAGCATCCCCATGTTCAAAGTGGTGTCCGTGTTTGATGTTTCCCAGACCGAAGGAAAGCCGCTGCCGCAGCTTGCCTACTCCCTCTCTGGTGCCGTGGAGCATTATGAAGAATTCATGGAAGCTCTGAAACGTACTTCCACCGTTCCCATCACGGTTGAACACACCGAGAAAAATGTGGACGGTTTCTTTGATCTGACCAACCAGAGCATCACCATTCAGGCCGGTATGAGCGAAATCCAGACAGTCTGCGCTGTCATTCATGAGATTGCCCATTCCCGGCTTCATAACTATGATCACATGACGGAACTGGCAGACGATGGCGAAACCTTACTTGCTCCTACCGAGAAAGATCGTCATACCGAGGAAGTGGAAGCTGAAAGCATTTCCTATGCTGTCTGCCAGTATTTTGGCATTGAAACCTCCGAAAACAGCTTTGGATATATCGCCTCCTGGTCCCAGGGTAAGGAGCTGAAGGAGCTGCGGGCCAGTCTGGAAACCATCAACCGCACATCCTCTGAACTGATCTCTGGCATCGAAAAACACTTCCAGGAAATCTGCAAAGAAAAAGGAATTGACCTTTCCGTTGAACAAAAGGAAGCCGCTCCGGTACAAAGTAAAGAAGAAACGGAAGCTCTGTATCTGGTCAATGACACCATTTATCTTCATGTACAGCAGTCGGATGACGGCTGGGATTATTCCCTCTATGACAAAGAATCCATGCGGCAGATTGATGGCGGTGTTTTGGAATCTGCTGCTGTAGAAGAATCTCCCATTTCCCGGCCTCTGGCAGCTGCCAGGACAGAAATTATGGAATTGGAAGGAATCAAACCGGAAACGGTCATCTATGCGGATATGGCTATCCTGGAGAAATTGCAGGAAGCCCAAATCACCATTCCTGCCAATTATGAGAAACAGTTCCTGGAAACCCCCGGAGATATGGTTGCAATCTACCAGCTGAAACCGGATGCTCCCCATGGGCTTCGCTTTGAACGCTTCGACAGTCTGAAAGAGCCGCCCGACCAGCTGCATTATGAATGTACCTATTCTCTTTCTGCCAATCCCGATATTCCCAGGGATCAGCTGCTGGAGCAGCAGTATCAGACTTTCAATATTGATCGCCCCAAGGACTTCACAGGTCAGAGTCTTTCAGTCAGCGATATTGTTGCTTTGAAACGCAATGGCCTTATATCCTACCATTACTGTGATTGGGCTGGGTATAAGGAATTGGATTACTTCAAGTCCCAGGACAGCTATCCTCCCGCTGTGGAACAGATTCTTGCTGCGCCGGAACCTGATCCTTACTGTAATCGAAGTGAAATGCTTGACTTTGGTTATACGGATCAGAGTATGTATCCCATCTCCACGGATTTTGCTCTGGAACTGATGGAACGGAATGTTCCGGTGTATATGCTATACGCTGACAATACAGAAGCTATGGCATTTGACAGTGAAGATCTTGCTATGCACCAGGGCTTCATTGGCGTTACCAAGGAGGACTGGGCCGAGGTCAAGGACAACCCTGACATCGTTGCAATCAAGCGGCATATTGCTGTAAACTACCTGCAGGACAAAAACGAAGATCGTATCCGTCAGCTTGCCCAGAACAATCCTCTGCGAAACGCAGAGATGTCCCTGGAAGATGACTACGGTATGATCGACGGCATTATCAATAATGGCAAGGCTTCCAGTAAGGAGGAATCCAAAGAAAAGAAACCCTCTGTTATTGAACAGCTGAAAAACCAGCCGCAGCAGTCCCGGAAGAAATCTACACCCAAAAAGAACAAGGAAAAGGAGCTATAACTATGATGCAGACCATTACTTACGAAGAACAGCAGCTTATGAGCATTTACGGCCACGGCACCCGTCTGGAACTGATCGAAACCCTGAACGATATGCGTACCTACCTGGATCAGGACGAGCAGGAACTGAAGGACCTGACCGACAGTGCCATTGCCAAACTCAAAGCAATGACGGATGAAGAATTTTCCACACTTGATTTAATTCCCGATTTTGAATAAGCCATGAGAAAAGCCGGTTCTGTACTCCCCAGAACCGGCTGTAATTATTCAAATATTAATCATCCCACAAGTGGCGCTCAATATATTGCTTCATCGACATCTCATAACGGAAGCGAATGTCCGCAACCCGTTCTCCGTTCAGGATATCGGTATAAGCGTTCATGTGGATATTCGTCAGCTCTCTGTCATGGAAGAAGAGATTGGAAACAATGAATAGTGCAAAGCCAGCATCCGGATATTTCTTCTCCAAGGCAGGACGGTTATCTGCATTGGAATGGATCAACTCATAGGCACCGGGAATCCGGTGCAATGCTGCATATTCCCGTTGCCGGTAAAATTCCCGATTGCTCATTACAGTTGCATTACTGGAAGTGTTCATTTTCTCTCGTCTCCTTTGGCACACACTGGTTTGGATTATACCATGAAAATAAATAATAACAATACTTGACTTTTCTGGAAACGCTGTTCCGTACAGCCCTGCCCCCTGCCCCTGTCCCATTGTAAATTCTTCCAGTCCAATAAAACGGGT
>JAFOBK010000201.1 GCA_017381835.1 Oscillospiraceae bacterium
AGCCTGACCAATCGTTTCCAATCTGGCGGTGGTTACGATATGGATGTGGAAGTGGACAAAATCTGCAACGGTCTTGGAATTCCTGTTCAGATGCGCAATCAGGAGTTTGCAAGCCTTTCCGGCGGCGAGAAGACCCGCGTGAATCTTGCCCGTCTGCTCCTGGAGAAAACGGATATTCTGCTTTTGGATGAGCCCACCAATCATCTGGATCTTAACAGCGTAGAGTGGCTGGAAGGCTATATCAATACCTTTAAAGGCACGGTGCTTGCCATTTCCCATGACCGTTATTTCATTGACCAGGTAGCGGACCGGGTCATTGAGATCGTGGATGGCCATGCGGAATTCTATTCCGGTAACTATACCTTCTATATGGATGAAAAACAGGCGCGGTTCGATCTGCAGATGAAGCAGTATGAGCAGGAACAGGCAAAGCTAAAGCAGCTGGGTTATACCGTGGAACGGATGAAAGGCTGGGGTATCAACAACCGAACCCTTTACCGCCGTGCGATGTCCATTCAGCACCGCATGGAGCGTATAAAAAAGACAGAAAAACCGAAAACTGAGAAAACCATG
Source organism: Oscillospiraceae bacterium (assembly GCA_017381835.1). The sequence goes on from JAFOBK010000201.1 coordinate 574, forward strand.
AAAGCCACCTTCGGTGAGAAAGATTTCTCCGGTGATGTGGTGTTCCAGATGAAGGGTGTGGAGAAGAGCTTTGGCGACCGCACTTTGTTCTCGAATGTGGAATTAAAAGTTGAAGGTGGAGAGAGAATCGCTATTTTGGGTGATAATGGTACCGGTAAATCCACTTTTATCAAATGCCTTTTGGGAGAAGAGGATTGCAAGGGCAAGATCCAGTTTGGCCCTACTGTGAAATGGGGATATCTGCCTCAGATCATTAAGTTCAGCCATCCGGAGCGAACCCTTTACGATACTATGCTCTATGAGAAAAATTGCACCCCTCAGGTCGCCCGTGACCGCCTGGGCGCGTTTCTGTTCCAGGGCGAAGATGTATTCAAAACCGTTGGCAACCTCTCCGGCGGCGAGCAATCCCGCCTGCGGCTTTGCATGCTGATGGATGAGAAAATCAATCTGCTGATTCTTGACGAACCCACTAACCACCTGGATATTGCATCCCGTGAATGGGTGGAAGCGGCCATTGAAGAGTTTGAAGGTGTTCTGCTGTTTGTTTCTCATGACCGTTATTTCATCGAGAAATTCGCTGAGCGTATTTGGTCCTTGGACGATGGCTGTATCCGTGATTTTAAGTGCGGCTACAGCAAATACCGTTCCATTTTGGAACATGAGGCTATGAATAAGCCGGTTATTACTGCTGAGGTCAAACCTAAAAAAGAGAAGCCCAAGGGTGGTACCAAGGACATTGACAAGCTGATCCGCCGCCTGGAACGGGAAATCGAGAAACAGGAGAATCTGGTTGCGGAGCTGGATGCCAAGATTGAAGTATCCGGTGCCGATTATCAGGAGCTGACCCGCCTGCTGGGCGAGAAGGAAGAGGCTGAGATGGTGCTGATGGACCTGATGGAGCAGTGGGAAACAGCCCAGGAAAGTGTGTAAGCATGAATCTGCACTATATGCGGGCCTCGGAAGCGGATATTCCCGTAATCTATGCCCAGGCTAAATATCTGATCGATACCTATGAGGATTTAGCTGCAATTGACTATGATAAGGTTATGGACTGGGTGCGGCGAAAAATCTCGAAGCATATTTCTTCTTATACCGCAGTTGTTTTAAGTGATAAGCCTTGTGCCTATTATAGACTCTGTGATGATGGGGAACTGGATGATCTCTATGTCTTGCCCGATTTTCAAAATCGTGGTATCGGCTCTGAAATCCTGGAAAAATGTATATTAGAATCTGTAAATCCTCTCTATTTGTATGTGTTTTCTGCGAATACCCGTGCGATTTCTTTTTATGAGAAGCATGGATTTTCCCTTCGGGAAAAAGTAGGGAAGACCCGTCTGATCCTGAATCGAAAAGGTTGACACTTTCAAAATGTGGGTCTATAATAGGGAAAGATAAATTTACGTAAGGAGATAGAATTATGAGTTCTTGTAGCGGTAACTGCTCTTCCTGCAGCAGTTCTGATTGCGGCGATCGCAAGGCTGAGAGCCTGCTGGCTCAGCTGAATCCCAATTCCAGCGTCAAGAAGGTCATTGCTGTTGTTTCCGGCAAGGGCGGCGTTGGTAAGTCTACTGTCACCTCTATGCTGGCAGTAGCTATGAATAAGACCGGCAAGCGCGTCGGCGTTTTGGATGCCGATATTACCGGCCCTTCCGCACCCACTGCTTTCGGTGTCACCGAGTGTCAGGGTGCTAATGATCACGGTCTGTATCCTGCGCTGTCTCGCGACGGCATTCAGGTTATGTCCATCAATCTGCTGCTGGACGATGCTACTGCTCCCGTTGTTTGGAGAGGCCCCGTCATTGCCGGTGCAGTTAAGCAGTTCTGGACCGATGTTATCTGGGAAGATGTAGATTATCTGTTTGTGGATATGCCTCCCGGAACCGGTGATGTTCCTCTGACTGTATTCCAGAGCCTGCCCGTTGACGGTATTGTGATCGTCACCAGCCCCCAGGATTTGGTATCCATGATCGTTGCCAAGGCTGTGAAGATGGCCAATATGATGCACATTCCCGTCCTGGGCTTTGTAGAGAACTATTCCTACCTGGAGTGCCCTGATTGCGGCAAGAAGATCAACGTCTTCGGCGAAAGCAAGCTGGATGAGATCGCAGAAGCATTTAATCTGCCCGTCCTGGCAAGACTGCCCATCGACCCCAAGGTGGCTGAGAGCTACGATAGCGGCAAGATGGAAGATGTAGACACCTCCAAGATGGAAAAGGTCCTGGAAGCTGTTCTGAAGGCTTAAAAGCAATGAAGACTGCCCTTTATGGGCAGCCTTTTTATATGATAAAAAATAAGGGTACATCTTTCGATGTACCCTTAAATATTAGTCGGTAGTGTAGTTATCAAAGTAACCCTGGATGTAGATGATAGGAGTGCCCTTATCACCGGAACCGGAGGTCAGATCGCACAGAGAACCGATCAGGTCGGTCAGGCGGCGAGGGGTAGTACCCTGGGCAGCCATGTTACCAACCAGGCTGGAACCGTCCTTCTGCTGGATAGAAGCCTTGATAGCATCACGCAGAGCCTCACCGGACAGATCAGCATAGGTGTTATCAGCCAGATACTTCAGCTTCAGCTCATTGGGAGTACCCTCCAGACCTGCAGTGTAAGCAGGGGAGACAACGGGGTCAGCCAGTTCCCAAATCTTACCAACGGGATCCTTGAATGCGCCGTCACCATAGACCATAACTTCCATGCACTTGCCGGTAGCTTCCAGCAGCTGCTTCTGAATATCTTCAACCAGATCCTGGCAGTCGCGGGGGAACAGCTTAACAGTATTCTCGGTAGCCTTGTTGGAACCCAGCAGACCGTAGCGGGCATTGTAGCCGCTGCCATCAATGGATTCACGCATGATCTCGTCCATACCGAAGACATGCTCAGCACCGGCAGCACGCAGCAGACGCTTGGTGCGCTCACGGGTGTGAATATCACAGTTCAGGACATTCTTGGTGTAGGGCAGAATTGCACGGCAATCGTTAGCCAGAATGATCTCAGCTTCTGCACCGCACTCGTTGATCAGCTGAGTGTAGTACTCGATATAGTCAACACCGGTGAAGGGGTGCTTCACGTAGCCAAACAGCTCACGGAACTTAGCTTCGGTCAGTACATCGGAGTAGGGGTTGATACCCTTCTCGTCAATGGAATCCATATCGATCAGGTGGTTGCCCACTTCATCGGAAGGATAGCTCAGCATCAAAACGACCTTCTTGCAGCCCATTGCGATACCGCGCAGGCAGATGGAGAAACGGTTGCGGCTGAGGATGGGGAAAATAACACCCACAGTTTCACCGCCGAACTTTGCACGCACGTCAGCGGCAATGTTCTCGATGGTGCAGTAGTTACCCTGAGCACGGGCAACAATGGATTCGGTCATCGCAACGATATCACGATCGTGGGGGGTCAGTCCATCTTCTTTGATAGCATCCAGGATAGAACCGGTAACGATCTTCGCCAGGTCATCACCTTCGCGAATAATGGGGGCGCGAACACCCATAGAAACAGTACCTAACATCCGGCTCATAATAACACATCCAATCTGAAAATTTAAATCAAGTAGATTTGTAAAAGCACAGGTCATTTACCTACATATTATAATACACGAATAGCCATTTGTAAAATAAAAAATGATGGAATTTTGTGAAAATCCTATGAATTTTACAAAAGTGGATTGCCGGTTATTTACTGGTCAGATACCAAACCGGTATCAGAATCAGAAGAAAAGGCATATAGGCAATCAGTGCACCTGGCATCAAAGAAAGAGAAGCGATTTGGAGCCGCTCCAGCAGAATGATCACGCCGGACAGCGCCGTTGTTGTAAGCACAGCTTTTGTAACTTGCTTACCTACCAGCGTGGCAAAAAAGAAAGTATAAAGACCGGCAATCAAGGGATTGACAGTCGCAAGCAATAAGCCTACCAAAAACTTTAAGGCGCCGGTCAGCAGCATAATCAGCAGAATTCCCAAAAGGATCATGGGCGCATACAGAATGATTCCCTGGGGCAGAAATTTGTTAATAAGAGCAGTTGCCAAATAGTGAAGTAGAAAACCGATGCAAACCGTAATGAAGCGCCAAAAGATCCACCAGAACAGATTCTTTCCGCTGGGTAGGATGGCTTCCGTCAGATTTACAAGGAAAGCAAGAATAATCATGCTTAGAAGCTGCGCTGCGATAACAGGAAAATCCGATCCGGTAAACCGGAAGAAGGAGATTGCGTCGCTGGACAAAGATGCGAAGGGGAGGGGAGTGACCAGAAAACGCAGTTTTGTGAACACAGTTAGAATCACTACCATCAAAATATAGATAAAAATGATTGTGATGGAAGATGAGATTGCAGAACCAATGAGCGTTTGTTTTCTGAAAATGAACCGGCTGAGACCGCTCAACAACAGAGAACCGGCCAGCAGGATCAGAGCGATTTTAAAATAAGCCGGCAGATCTACACCGATACCGGCGAAATAAGCGTAAATAGATTCCACGGGAACCTCCAAAGGGGAAATAGAAACAGCCGTCAGTTACCTGACGGCTGTAACATGTGTGTAAGGAAAGTTTAATTACTTTACCTCTGCCTCTGCGCCAGCTTCCTTCAGCTCGGCAACCAGCTTCTCTGCGTCTTCCTTGGAGATAGCTTCCTTCAGGGTCTTGGGGCAGTTGTCAACCAGATCCTTAGCGTCCTTCAGGCCCAGGCCGGTAGCAGCGCGGACAACCTTGATGACGTTCAGCTTGGAAGCGCCAACGGACTTCAGGATAACGTCGAACTCGGTCTTCTCTTCAACCTCAGCAGCAGCAGCAGCGGGAGCAGCAACAGCAGCAGCAGCAGCGGAAACGCCGAAAACTTCTTCCAGGGTGTGAACCAGCTCAGCCAGCTCCAGAACGGTCAGTTCCTTAACCTGCTCAACCAGAGCAGTGATC
>JAFOBK010000202.1 GCA_017381835.1 Oscillospiraceae bacterium
ACTTCCTCCGGCAGGCACCCCATTGCAATCCCTCATCCGTCTTTTCCAATTCGCCCTTCCCCGGGGCGAATTGGAAAATCCACCTTCCCCCAGGGGAAGGCTTTGGTGCGCGAAACAACAATTTACCCCATCTAATACTGTTTACAAGATTTGCATTGATTTCTTAACAATTCTGTGGCATAATATTCCAAAAGAAAGCCTAATGGTGTGATGTCAATAGACGAATGAAAAGATTTTTTCAATAGTTAGTGTCCAAAACCGGCCTGAACCGGCAAAAAAGCGTACACCAACCAAAGCCCTGCCGACTGTGTTTTTTCAACAGGGCCTGTTGTCACCGAATGAAGCTGCTGCAATCAGCTTTCCGGCACGATATACAGGCGGTTGTCTTTCAGCAGTCGAAAGACAACACGAACCAGTTTTCTGGCAGTTAAAGCGAGTGCGCGTTTATGCTGGAACTTGTTGACCTCATGGAATTTGAGGTCATAGTAGCGCCGGAACTCGGAGTCGCATCTTCTCACGGAGTTGGCGGCTTCCAGCAGGTAGTAGCGAAGGTAGCGGTTGCCGGACTTAATCATTCTTGTATTCTGTGCTTCAAAGTCGCCAGACTGGTGCTGTGTCCAGACAAGTCCCGCGTACTTGGCAACAGCAGCCTGGGATTCAAAGCGGCGGATGTCGCCAATCTCAGCGATGATACCGGCAGAGTACACCGGACCGATACCTGGGATAGAGGTCAGGGTATTGGGAATAATCTCGAATTGCTGTTCAATGGCTTTTTCCAGTACCTTGATCTGACTCTCCAGGGCTCTCATAGAGGCAATAGACACAGACATGGCCTGGTTAATGGAGTCGTTGACAGTCTTGGGCAGTCTGTAGGAGCCTTTAGCTGCGGCTTGTACAGCCTTAGCTGTGGCTTCCGGGTCAGCGAACCGACCATGCCCTGCCGCAGATACAAAAGCGGTCAGGGTCTCCAGGTCACAATTTGCCAGTTCGTCCACGGATTCAAAGGCTTCCATTAAAGCCAATGTGGTAGCACTGGTGTTGGGGATGTCCTTACTCTGTGCAATACCGGAACATTTGAGAAACAGATAGTTTGCAAAACGCTGTTTTTCTCTGGTTAAGTTTTGGACAGCGTCAAATCTGGCTCTGGTCAGAGTTTGCAGAGAACGGTAGCGGTAATCGTCCATGTAGACCTCCGAAGCAATTCTGCCGAATCTGAGATGGTCGGCAATGACGAAGGCATCCACATAGTCATTCTTGGGCAGATCCGAATAAGCATCTTTGAATTTTCGGACTTGCTTGGGATTGAGGACATGGATATGCCGCTGGTAACGGCCCAGCTTGCCGTCCTCTCGGAGGGCGTAGACCAGGCTGTCGCCATAGATGGATGTAGCTTCCAAACCGATCTTAACTTCGCTGAGTTGGAGCTTGTCCAGTGCCGATACAATCTTCTCTGAGAGTATTTTAGCACCGCCAAGGTTGTTTTGTACAGAGAATGTACTGAATTTGGTTCCGTCTGGTTTCATGAGGCAGACAACATTATTTTTGCTGCTCACATCGATGCCAACAAATAGTGGATTCATAGTTTTCCCCTCCCCGTGTGGCGATTTCCAGGTCAGCAGGCTTTAAGATACCCATGATATCCGGAGCATCCGCTACCTCGCTATTAGAATCTCTCCGGGGCGAACCAATGCGATATCCCCCACTGCTAAGAGGGCGATCCGACATCCCGGCAAACAGCTAATGAGTATGCAGCTAACTTTCGGCTCAGGGGAACGGACTTTCTAAGAAGTAACCTATCAGGTTCAACCGGGGGTGCAAGAACTTAACCCTGCTGTCCTACAGCTATTGTATCACGGGCATATCAAAGCCTGCTGATATTTAATTGAGTGAACTAAGCAGATGCACTTAAAACTATCTGCAAATCTTATTATACGAGGTTGTGTGCACATGGCAAAGCTGTCAGACCCCATATCCATATTGAACGGCATTGGCCCGGCCAAGGTCAAGCCGTTCGCAGCGCTGACTATTTTCACGCTGCAGGATCTCATTTGTCATTTCCCCCGGGGATATGAAGACCGCACCCGCCTTGTTACCATCGACAAGCTGGAGGTAGACCAGCCCGCCTGCTTCAAGGCCGTTGTTATGAACCATCCCCGCACCAGCCATATCCGTAAAGGGCTGGATCTGACCAAGGTGCAGGTGGCCGACCATACCGCCCGGCTGAATTTGACCTTCTTTAATAATAAGTATGCCGTGGAGCAGCTGCGCTACGGCGAGGAATTTATTTTCTACGGTGCCGTCAGCGGGGATTTCATCGGCTACAACATGACCAACCCCGTGTTTGAAAGCATCCAAACCGCCCCTGTGAACACCCGGCGGGTGTTGCCTATTTACCCGCTGACCGCAGGTCTTACCAATGCCGCCGTGCTCAAGGCCGTGCGGCAGGCCCTTTCTATTTGCGATCCCCCGGCGGAGATCATTCCCGAAGCCGTGCGGCGGCAGTACGGGATCCTCCCCGCAGAGCGGGCATACTATGCCATTCACGAGCCCGCCTCCATGGCAGAAGCGGAATTAGCCAAGCGGCGGCTGATCTTTGAAGAATTTTTCGTCTTTTCCGCAGGACTTGCCCTCATGCGGGCCGCCAGAGCCGGCAAGAAGACCGCCCCATATAAAAATCTGAACCTGCAGCCCTTCTATGCCAG
>JAFOBK010000021.1 GCA_017381835.1 Oscillospiraceae bacterium
CATTCCTGTTGATTTCTGAACAAGAAGTTCACCTTTGTATAGTTTATAGTACATTTTAACCTCTCCTTTTCAAGCAGCAAGAACAAAAGTCCTTCTACAAGTAAGGAGAAATAGGCCATTTGTTGCACATGAATGTGCAACAATTATCAATAATTCACAATTAATTCATATGTCGGAATGCGAGAGATGGGACTCGTTAAAGTACTGTGGCCCACCAGTTTTTGAACTGGTGGGCTGCAACTGTCCACCGGACAGTTGCATTTAGTCATTCGAGTCCCACGCTTCCTTACCAAATAAAAAAGAGAGGCTTTCGCCTCTCTTTTTTATTTGGTGCGAGTGTTCTTATAGGACTTTTTGAAAAAGTAAGTCATACCAACGTTTTTTCAGATTTCAGGGCAGTGAATTTCCTTGTTTTCACTTCGCAATCCTCCATAAAACCGCTGATAGCCTTTTGATTAAATAAAGGGATTAAAGTACCGGCTGCCGTTATGGAAGGTGATCAGCAAAGACAGGAGCATCAGTGCGGTACAGATCACAATACTGATGATATCCATCTTAGAGAATTTTCTTCCGGAATACCAGGTACGCTTTGCACCCTTACCGAAACCACGAAGCTCCATGGCATTTGAGATAGTTTCGATCCGTTCCATGGAGGAAAGGATCAGCGGAATCAGAATGGAGCTGGCTGCTTTCAGCCGGTCTACCAGGCTGGCCTTCTTGCTCATTTCCGTGCCTCTTGCCTGCTGGGCCAGGGAAATATCCCGGTATTCTCTCTGAATATCAGGAATGTAACGCAGGGCCAAAGCCACAGCATAGCTGATTTTATAACTGACACCGATCCGGTTCAGGGATGCAGCGAACTCAGAAGGATTGGTGGTGCAGATAAACAGCAGAACGATAGGAATGGTGCAGGCATTCTTCAAAATTACGTTCAGATGGTAGAACAGCTGCTCGGCAGTGACCACATAGGGGCCGAAGAGCTTAAAGAGCACGGTTTCCGTTCCGTAAATGCTGGTGCCATGATCCGGGCTGAACAGGAAAATCAACACATTGTTCAAAATGATATAAACAAACATGATACCCAGCATGAAGGAAATATCCTTCACCTTCAGGTTTGCCATCCGGAAAAGGATAAAGGAACCAATGGTCAGAGCAATCAGCAACGGGGTATAGAAGCTGGTCATGGCGGCCAGGCTCCAGGTGATCAGACACACCAGCTTACAAGCACCGGTGAGCCGGTGGATCTGGGAAGGCCGGTCAATGTAATTAAATAAATTGATCATTTGCGCACCTCCCGATCCCGTGCGATAAAACGCCGTGTAAACTCCTCGGCATCTGCAATGCCGGAGGCCGCCGACAGATGGTAAAGAGATGTCTCTTTCAGGTGGGCAGCATCCACAATGTCCGGGGAATTCAGAACCTCTGCCGCGGATTTATCCGCAATGACCCGACCAGCGTTGAATACGATGGCTCTGGGAGTATACTCCAGCATCAGATGCATGTCGTGGGTAATCAGCACCACGGTAACGCCCTGATGGTTCAGCTCACTCAAGAAGTCCATGATCTCCGTATAGTGCTTCAGGTCCTGACCGGCGGTGGGTTCGTCCAGCAGGATCATTTCAGGTTTCAGAACCAGGATGGAAGCAATCGTAACACGTTTCTTCTGGCCATAGCTCAAAGCGGAAACCGGCCAGTTGCGGAAGGGATACAAGCCGCAGATTTTCAAAGTCTCCTCGACTCTGGGGCGGATCTCCTCTTCGGAAACACCCCGGTTGCGCAGGCCCAGGGCCACTTCGTCGAAGATCTGGGTCTTGGAGATCATCTGGTTGGGGTTCTGCATAACGTAGCCGATGTGGTCGGCACGCTCCTTGATAGACAAAGAGTTCAAGTCCACACCCTCCAGCTCCAGGATGCCGCTCTGGGCATTTTCAAAGCCGCAGATTACTTTGGAGAAGGTGGATTTACCGGCACCGTTAGTGCCAACGATACTGAGCATCTCACCCTTATGGACGATGGCGTTGATGCCGCGAAGGGCATGGTGGCCGCCTTCGTAAGTAAAGTCCAGATTTTCTACTCTCAGCAGCACATCCTGTTCGGGCGCTGCCTTCGGAGCAGGCTGCTTATCGAACCAGCTCCGGACCTGTGCCTTCTGCTGCTGGGACAGCTTCAGTTCCGGTAGGCAAGAAGGCCGCATATCTGCTGTCAATTCCACACCGGCATATTTCAGTGCGGTGACATACAGCGGTTCCCGGATTCCTTTCCGCTGCAAAAGTTCAGAGCAAAGCAGCACATCCGGATCGCCGTCATACTGGATCCGTCCATCGCCCATGACGATTACCCGATCCACAGGGCAGTACAGAACGTCTTCCACACGGTGCTCGATGATGATGACGGTGCAGCCGGTGCGCTTCTGGATCTCATCGATGAGCACAATGGCCTGCTTGCCGGTAGCGGGGTCCAGATTGGCAAGAGGCTCGTCAAACAACAGCACATCAACCTGGCCGACCATAACACCGCCCAAACCAACACGCTGCTTTTGACCACCGGAAATTTCGTGAGGCGCATGCTTCAAAACCCGCTTTACATCCACCAACTCTGCGATTCTCACCACTTCCCGGTGCATTTCTTCTGTAGGAATGCAGTCATTTTCCAGAGCGAAAGCAATATCCTCCGCAACCGTCAGACCGATGAACTGACCATCAGAATCCTGCAAGACCGTACCCACGATCTTGGAAAGGCCAAACAAGCCCAGCTTCAGAGCATCCTGACCGCCAATGGTCAGCTTACCGGTAGCCTTGCCGGGATAGGAATTGGGCACCAGGCCGTTAACGCAATGGGCCAGGGTGGATTTTCCGCAGCCGGAAGGGCCGGCGATCAGGACCTTTTCGCCCTTGCGGATCTGCAAATTGATATCATAGAGGGTCGGCTCCGCCTGGGCAGTATACTGGAAGCCAAAATCCTCAAAGGAAATAATTGCTTCGTTTTCCAATGGATCTTCCTCCTACGAAGAAAGGCAGGCGCAGGGCCTGCCTTTCAAAATGTGTAGCATTACTCCTTGGTCAGGCTGCCGGCCTTAGTCTTGGTGGCTGCGTAAGCAACGCACAGCAGGCTGCCCACGATAGCAGTGGTAACAGAGTTGCCAACAGCAGACATCAGGCCCTGGGCGAACAGCTTGTCCAGAGGCTCATTGTAGATCAGAATGTCCAGCACAGGTGCCACAGCGCCCCAGCAGATGACGTGGGATACGATCTGGCCGATGTTGAACTTGATCAGGCCCTTCTTGCCCATCTCAGCTTCATCCAGCTTCAGCAACTTGGCAGCAAAACCAACCAGCAGACCGAACACAGCAGAAGCGATAACCCAGCTCCACCAAACACCCCAGCCAAAGCTGAAGTCGATCAGTGCATGACCGATAAAGCCGATCAGAGCGCCAGCCACAGGGCCATAAACGATGGACATGAATGCCAGCAAGCCATACTGGGTGGAAATGTTAACGTTGGGAACAGGGCTGGGAATGGCAACGAAGCGGCCCAGAACAAAGAACAGAGCAGCGCCGATGCCGATGGCTACGATGGATTTTACAGAAAACTTCTTCATAATTTCTACCTCCATAATCTTTCTATTTCAGGCAAACGCCAAAAATACATTAGAAGAATCCCTTAAAGGGTTCAATGCGAATCCGCCAGGAGTTGCCGGTGCCAACATTATAAGCCCGGGCAAAAGAACCCTGGTTAATGGCAACCGCCACACAGTCCAGGCTGTTCACATAGGCCAGTGCTTCACCCACATACACATCCGCAAAGCTCTTGCCGAACAGGATGATATTGCGGTAAACGCATCGGGTATCATTCTCAATGGTAATGCTGACACGGTCGCCGTATTGGATACCGGTTTCCAGGAACAGAGTACGGGGAATATTGGTCCAGAGGCTGCCGAAACGGACATCCAGCACGTCGATGGTACCGCAGGCGGCATTGCCTTCGATAAAAGGCTCCACGATGGGCAAGCTCACCAGAGAAGTCACCGGAAGCTCAGGTCCAACACCTTCAAAATCAATGATCCCAGCGGCCAGACGGGCACCGGTGTAGGCATAAATGTCCCGGCCATGGAAGGTATAGCTCTCACCAGAGCGGGGAAGTCTGTTTGTATTCTCGTCGATTTCCCGGACAGCCTCGATGCCTTCCAGACGGATTACATGGGTCAGTGTACCATTGTCGGGAGTAACAATATAACGTCCTGAATTGGTTTTCACCACAACGCTTTTTCTGTCAGAACCAACGCCGGGATCGACCACGGAAACAAAGACAGTTCCCTCGGGCCAGTAATTGATGGTCTGGATCAGACGGTAACTGGCTTCCCAGATATTAAACGGAGTAATGTCGTGGGTCAGGTCATGGATTCTCAGGTTAGGATTGACCGTATAAGCTACGCCGTACATGGCACTGACAGCACCATCAACCAGACCGAAATCAGTTTGAAAAACCAAAGGATTCACAGGACAAACCTCCTAAGATCTAATACAAGAACATTATAAAATAATCCAGATAAATGTCAACCTGCAATCCCATCAAAATGCAATCTTACCCGTTTCCTTGATATCAATAGCTCACTCTGTTTATTTTAATGATCATCACATTTTTTAGAAAAAGCTGTTTAAATATTGAAACAGTCTTGAAATGATCACTTAGTCTATTTTATTCTCCTAGAATTCGCGCTTTGTATTTCTGTTTTCCTTGTTATATCTATCATTTTCCCATATTTTACCTTTTCAAAACACCAATTGGAGGCAAAACGGGGTCGACTTATTAGATTCGAATACCCAGTGTCCACCAGACGTGCAAACTGCCTAAGCCAAACAATTTAGGCGGTTTTTGGTGCAGAGCATCAAATTCCCTTATTCTTACATCACACCCTGTTAAGCCCGCGGATATCTGAATTATTTGCACCCAAATGAAAGTGAAGGATATAATGGATATAGGAGGTGTGACATGGATTATTTTGTCATAATGTCACTGGTGGCAACATTGGGAACTTGGTTCGTAACCGCTCTAGGCGCTGCTACTGTCGTCTTTTTTTCATCCCCCAATCCAAAAGCTATGAACATCATGCTTGGATTTGCTTCCGGGGTTATGATTGCAGCCAGCTTTTGGTCTTTGCTGCAGCCGGCAATCGAACATGCGGAAGCCTCATCCAAGCTGCCTGCGTATCTCGTGGCAACAGCAGGTTTTTTATTCGGAGCTTTGTTTATGTGGGCATCCGACAAGACTGTTTCCTTTGCAAGAAGGAAGGTGGACAACACACAAGAGAAACCCAATGAACGCCTGCACCGCATCATCATGCTGATTCTTTCTATTACCCTCCATAACATACCGGAAGGTTTGGCTGTCGGTGTTGCGTTTGGTGCATTGCAGGGAAGCGGACATACAACAGAAAACATCATGGGTGCAATTTCAGTGGCAGTAGGAATTGGTTTGCAGAATTTCCCTGAAGGCGCAGCCGTTTCTGTTCCGTTGAGAAGAGAGGGGTATTCCAGAAAAAAGAGTTTTCTGTTGGGTCAGGCTTCCGGCATGGTGGAACCAATCGCCGGTGTCATGGGCGCATTGCTGGTTGTTTATGTGGAAGCAATTTTACCCTATGCCCTATCTTTTGCCGCCGGAGCGATGATTCTGGTTGCTGTGCACGAATTGATCCCGGAATGCCAGAGGAGTCAACAGACGGAACCATATTTCGCAACAATGGGAATTATTCTCGGATTCGCTGTTATGATGCTGCTGGATATTATGTTGGGATAATCCTATTGCGCCCATCAGTCTGTTTTATCTCTTCGCTTCGCACAGGAGGAGCTTTCGAGTCCCATCTTAAGCACAAAATAATTCCGGTCACCCCATAGGGGGTAACCGGAATTTTGGTGCGAGAGATGGGACTCGAACCCACACGGCATAACCACACGCACCTCAAACGTGCTTGTCTACCAATCCAACACTCTCGCGAACATGCTTAACTATTATAACCACACCTTTCCGGTTTGTCAATATGTTTTACTGTTTTCTTTGCTTTTTCATGCATAAAATCAGACCGCTGCCGGA
>JAFOBK010000022.1 GCA_017381835.1 Oscillospiraceae bacterium
CCAGTTGTTGGAAGATTTTGTTTCAACCACAGCACTGAAAGCGCCGTTGGAGTAAGTCCAGGTGAAGGCGTTCTCGGAATTTACCAGAGCCTCATTCTCGATGGCCAGGTAAGTACCGTCAGCTGCCTGAATGGTCCAGCCGCCACTGACCTGGGTGAAGGTATAAGTACCAACCTGAACGCCGCCCAGCTTCAGCATATACGTGCCGCCGGAGGACAGACTTTCTTCAACTGTGTATTCACAGACGGGATGTGCATTGGGATCAATCTCGCCGCAGTGGCACTTGCCGTCCTCACCGTAGCTGTGACCGTTGGAGGGCACTCTGTCAGTGACATAGCTGTCGGCGCAGCGATCACAAGTGTAAGTGGTGTAGCCCTGCTCAGTACAGGTAGGAGCGGTGACGACACTCTGGTAATTGTGTCCCAGCAGGGGAATCTCGCGCTCTTCTGCGGACAAGCAGGCACTGCAGGTGCGTACTTCCTTACCGGGTTCCGTGCAGGTGGGAGCCAGGGTCTGGGTCCATTCGCCGAAGTTATGCTTTGCTAAAGTAGTAAGCTTTTCTGTCTGAACATCAGAATAGGTCTGACCTTCAAATTCGGCTGTTGCGGTGTAGGTAATCAGGCCGTACTGGGTGCAGGAGGAATCCTGAACGGCGACTTCCACAGTGGCCTGGACGGTTTTGATCGTTCCGCAATCATTACCACAGGTAAAGGTAGCGGTAGCGGTGAAGTCTTCATCGGCTTTCGTCCAGGTCCAGACAGGAGCACTGTAGCTGTGGCCAATAGCAGGCGTTTTGGAATCGGTGTAGGAATCGCTGCAGCGGCTACAGGTATGCGTGGTAAAGCCAGCTTCGGAGCAGGTGGGGGCAGTCACAATGCTGCTATAATCGTGGCCCAGAACAGCAGAATCGAAGCTCAAAGCATCTTCGTAAGTGGCTGTACCGATCTGCACAGTTGCCGTGTAGGTCAGCTTGCCTGCTTCGGTGCAAGTGGCAGAATTTTCACTGACAACAGTAGCCTCATATGTTACATCTTTACCGCACAGATCGCAGTAGTGAGAAGCTGTAGCAGCGCTGTAATCCTCTGCCCAGGACCAGGTGATTTCTCCTGCAACTCTGTGGGCACCCATGGTGCAGTTAATCAGTTGTGCCATGTAAGCATAGCCATCAGCGGTGGGAACTGCATTACCGAAAGCGGCAGCGATGCCCTCAACGCCGTTTTCCATCATGTTCACCGCGCCGGGGACATTGGTCTGTGTTGCGGTCACATCCACATAGGTCACATTATCGGTCATAGCAGCGTAATTTTCCATGTGCAGATTCATCAGCTTCACAGCGTGGCCGATGAAATGGCCCATCTCCAGGTACATGCCGGAAGTGGGTTCATGGATGTAAGCATCACCCATCAAGTCGTACATACCGACCAGAACGATGTCCGCCTGGGGATTCAGAGCCTGAATGGTCTCGATGGTGTTATCCAGGCAATCTGCAAAGGTGGTGAAGCCGTAGCCATAGGTTTCGAAAGCCAGCATCAGAGCACCGATGGCATCAACACCGAATGCACCGGAGAAGTTTGCCAGGAAGGCGTCCATGGTTGCGCCCAACTGACGGGGCTTCATATTGTCCACATCAGCAAATTCCATGCTGTATGTGGAGCCGTCTGCCATGTAAGCACCCAGCTGCTTTGCAATCAGTCCCATGTTCATGGAACCCAGGTTTACAATAACCACATCAGTGTCCTGAACAGCCTTAACGTAATCATCTTTGATGGAATTCAGTACAGTCTGGGCATATTCGTCGCGGGAATAGGTGCCGTCCAGTAGGGCGCGGATCTCATTGATACGGAAGTCTGCATTGGACAGATTTGTGACCTTGCCTGCCAGAGCAGAAACATAGCTATCTTCGTTAGCAGCAATAAAGTCACCCAGAACCAGCACCTTGCTGTCAGCCGTAACAGCGATTTCCCGATCAGGTTCTGCAGTCAGCAGGGAATCCAGCACGGCCTTGGCAGCATTGAACAGGGTCTTCTGACCGGCCTCGCTGGGGTGGGTGTAAATACCGTCCTGGCTCATAAAACGGAAGAACAGAGTTGCCAGAGCAGAGTCAGATTTGTATTCAGCCCATGCGGCGGGATCTTCCGCTTCGGAAACAGCGGGCTTCTCCAGAACCAGTGTGCCTGCCATAAATTCTTCAGCAACCTTACTCAGATTCAGGTTGCCACCGGCGGTGGCACTCAGCAGAGCATCGAAGTAAATGGTGTCGACTTTTGCGATCTTACTCAGGGTAGTGGGCAAATTCTTGTAAGTCAGATAACTGTCGTAGTTCTCGGCAGCTTCCTGCGCAGTCATACCCAGAGCCTGGGTCATGAAGAAGACCATGGTGGTACGGACGTAGTCGTTGTTGAACTGTCCGTCCAGTTCGTTGATGTAGCATTCGCAGAGTGCCTCTGCCACATTTGCAGGGATACCTGCACCCACCATCAGACTGTTGTAAGCCAGCTTTTCCTGTTCCTTGGTGGCAGTACCCTTGTAAACAGCATAGACGGCTTCTGCCAGACCCTCAGGATCGGCATACTTGGTCTTAATGGCAGCGACCACAGTCAGTGCCTTGGCTTCAGCTTCGGTCTTACCGGCCTCGACGGCAGGCACATAGACAAGCGCATACAGGTCATAGCCAGTAGAAGCAGTGGCTTCATCGATACCTGTGATGCCCAGACGCTGAGCCAGGGTGACCAGGCATACTACAACGGCTTCTTTATCAGAATTGTTCTTTGCGTAGGTTTCGTTGTACAGCGCTGCAACCTGGCAGATCAGTTCGGCTGCGGTGCTGCGGTCAGTGATGCCGAACGCAGCCAGGGCTGCCATATTTTCGTCAGTCAGGGATGCGGCAACAGCCACCATAATGGCAGCGTTTTCGCCATCGGCCTCGTACGCTTCCACCATGGCATAGGCCAACTCAGCAGTAGCCTGGTCAACTTTCAAGGTCATGGCCTTGATGACTGCAGACCGGTAGTCAGTTTTTGCCAGAGTTCCCAGCTCATAGACCAGTACAGCAGCTTCATCCTTGTCAGTCAGTCCAAGCTGTGCCAGCATTTCATCAGTAATTTTCAGGGCAATCGCCTGCTTGACTGCAGCGCTCTTATTGGCTGCACCCAGTGTGCCAAGCTGGTGGATCAGGCCCGCAGCCTCATTCTTGTCGCTCAGGCCAAACTGTGCCAACATCTCGTCGGTGACCTGGGTAGCAATGGCAGCCTTAATGGCAGCTTCCTCGCCCTGCATTTCATAAACAGCGTTAATCTGAATGGCCAGCACGGCGGTTGCCTCGTCAACCTCGGTCTTCAGTGCTGCCAGAACAGCGGCATCATAGCCTTCGCTGTTGTTAATGGCATTCAGTGCCCATGCGGTCTGGGCAGTGGCCTGGGCGTCCTCTTCGGAGTAACCCTTGGCAGCGACCAGCATATATCGGACGCCTTCCAAAACAGCCAGCTTGTTGGCAGACTCCTGTGTACCGTTGTTGACTTTTTGTTCATCATAGTAGATGCAGCCCATGCGGTAGGCCTCTTCGGCCAAAGCAGCTCTGTTAGCATCCGTTACCTCAAAACCGGCCTGAACCATCAACTCATCGGTGATGTAGCCCTCTATTGTGTCCAGGATGATGCTTTTGACAAAGCTGGAAGTTTCGCTGCCTTTGAACATGCTGTTGCCAATCAGATTCTCAACCAGCAGATCCACAATACCTTGCGCCAGTGCGATACCCTGGACAGCGGTGTCCACAGCTGCTTCAGCGGTTGCGACACCCTCGACGGCAGTCTGTACGGCATTTTTCGCGGTATTGACACCGGCAATCGCCTCGTCCACGGCTGCTTCCGCGGCTGCAACACCTTCACTAGATGCGTCCACTGCGTTTCTGGCAGCTTCCACACCCTCCATCGCGGTAGGCAGCATTCCCTTGGCGGTGGCCACACCTTCCACAGCAGTATGAATCAACTCAATGGCGGTGATGGTGGTATCAATCTGCTTTTCCAAGTCGCCTACGATGCTGTTCAGCTGAGGTGTGATCTGCGCATCGATAACTTCACTCTTGATGGTGGCGTTCAAATTATTTACATAGCCATCCAGCATCTGAATGGGAGCAAGGATTTTCTGATTGAATTGCTCACGCTCTGCAGGTTCGTCGGGGTCATAACCCATATTTTCCATAACGAACTCATTCATCAGCCGCTCAGCAGTAGGATACATATACTGACTTTCCGGATAATTACTGTCAGGATAATCCTTATAGTAGTCGATAAACAGCTCGGGAGCGGAATCCAGCGTGGCGTGGGTTACCATATTAGCATAGGGGGACAGTTCTCTGGAATAGAAGTTTGCCAGATCGATGAACATGCCATACAGAGCATCCAGGTCGATGTTCTCGCCCAATGCGCCGCCGGCCAGTTCCACACCGTTGATCATAGAATAGCAGTCAATGACAACAACCTTTGCCTTGGGGTTGATCTTGTAGACTGCTTCAATGGCACCGTCAAAATGTTCAGTATAGCCCAGATAGCCATACATCAGGCACCGGGCCAAAGTCATGGCCAGGTCATAAGACTTACCGCTGTCGGTGCCGAGCATACCTGCAACCATTTGGCCAAGCATAGCATCCAGAGAGGCTGCGGTTTTGGCATCCACATATTGGGAAAAGTCCACCTCATAAGCCAGATCCTTCAGGCCCAAAATCTCCTGAATCGTGTTCGTAACGAAAGTGCCGAAATTATTGGTACCCAGATCAATGGTAATCAGATCCGCATTTTCGACCGCACTGCGGTACTCGGCCATGATGACGCTGTCTGCGTTTGCGATCATACCGTCATCACTGCCAAAAACAGACAGATACTTAGAACGCAGCTCGTCTGCAGAGATTTTGGCTTCCTCGTTGGTGGAGCGCAGCAGTCTGCGGACAGCGATTCTGTTCCAATCGGCAAACTGATAGTTATGATAAGAATCGGCCTCATAGTCATCGCAGAGCATCCAATGCAGCTCATCCATACGGAAGCCGGAGATTGCCATCTGTTCCAGATTGACTGTGAAGCCCTGGTTGGAAAGATAGTCCCGGATTAGTGCGGGATATGCGGCGGACACTTCCTGACGGAAGCCAAGCACATTGGTACCGTCACTGAAACGGTACTCTTCCATGCCGTAGCCGTTGGTCACGGAGTCACCAAAGGAGACGTACGTAATAATGCCATCGCCGGTAACATCCGATACACCAGAGACACCGGGGGCGGGAGTGCTGTCCGCGGCCAGTGCGGTCAGCGACAGGCTGCAGACCATACACAGAACCAGCAGCAGCGACACACAAGACTTAAACAAGCGTTTTGCAGCGTGTTTCATGATTTCCTCCTAAAAGAAATATATTGATATATCTTCGAGCACGGTCACGTCATACACTGGCGGGATCCCACTTCGTATACTCATATGTACCATACTCCAGTTCCAGAGCACGGTAGTCGTTCTTACCGGAGCCGGTAAGGGGAATCTTGTCCACAGCAAGGACGGCAACAGGCTTACCCCGCTCCTCCAGCTGGGCCATGCATTCGGCGAAAATCTTGCGGCATGCGGCATCCCGGTCCACTCCCCCGTCCAGTTCCACAATAACCAGCGGATACTGACCCTGACCGTGGCCAAGGTCATTGACGCCGATGACACAGCAGTTATGGACCTCGCTTCGCTGGGAAACCATACTCTCGATGCCAACGGGGAATACCTTATGACCGTCAAAGCGGGTAATCATCCGCTTGAGGCGTCCCTTGATGAACACGAAACCATCCTCATCCATATAGCCGATGTCGCCGGAATGAACCCAGGTCAGGCCATCGGAATGTCGGCGCATTACATGTGCGGTCTCGTCGGGTTTGCGGTAGTAGCCCTTCATCATAGAAGGACCGGTGATACAGATTTCGCCCAGTTCGTTGTAGCCCAGTTCTTCTCCGGTGTCGGGATCAAAGATGGCGATGGTAGTGGTAACGGAGGGGATACCCACGCTCTTACTCTTGAAGATATCATTGACAGAGAAGGACGCTGCGGCAGAAACCTCGGACATACCGTAACCCTGGGCCAGGGGATAGCGGATATTGTGGGTTTTCATAAAATCGTTCAGCTTGGTTTCCAGACCCTCGTTCATGGTATCGCCGCCGGAACCCATGGTAATCAGGAAAGAAAGATCGAAATTCTCCATTTCCTTGCTGTCCATCATCAGCTCGTAGAAAGCGGGGGTGCTGATCATGTGGTTGGGTCGGAACTGACGGACCAGCTTACCGAACTGATCCGGTACAAATTTGGGGATAGGTGTCAGCTTCAGTTGCATGCACAGGGGCATATGCATACCGCAGACCATGCCGTAAGAAGTAAAGACGGGGATAATGCCCAGAAAGCTTTCTCCGGGATGGGCATCCAAACCCGCATGCTGGAAATTGATCGCGACAGCATTCATGCTGTCGTTTGTCAGCATCACACCCTTGGGGAAGCCGGTGGTACCACCAGTAAAAGTGATTGCCACGGTAGCATCTCCTTCATAGGGAGCCTCCTGGGCGATCGTACCCTTGCCGTAGGACAGAAACTGATCCCACTTGACCACCACATCGCTGTAAGGAATATCCGTCTTGGTGGTGAGGGTCATGGCTATTTTCTTGAATAGGGGCAGGCTCCGGACAGGTGACTGGATAACAATCTTTTTCTGGTTGATCTCATCGATGATCTTGCGTATTTTGGGGAAAGCAACATCAATAACCAGGGTGATGCAAGCGCCGGAGTTCTTAATCATCTTGCGGATGCTGGTCACATCCATTCGAGGGTCGATCATATTGGCGGTGGCGCCGAGCTTATTGAGCGCATAAATCGCACAAATGGTCTCAGGCACACCGACGGTTACGAAGCAGACCAGATCACCTTTCTTGACACCGAGGGCGGCAAATGCGTTAGCGGCTTCGTCAATCCTATGAAAAAACTCACGGTAGCTGATGTTTTTACCGTAGTAATCCAGCGCAGTAGAATCCAGGTTATTTTTGTTTGATTCTTTTGCAAAAGCGAGCACCGAGCATTTGGGCAGCAGCTGCTGCAGTGCTTCCGGTGAGTAGTATTTTTGCCATGGTTTTTGCTGAGATGGTAGTTGGCTCATAAATCTCCTCATTTCTGTATTTTTCATCAATCCTCTGATGGGCATTCCTGTGCATGAAGAAACGCCTGCTCAATTTCGAAAATCAGATCGTGGGGTTCCATTTCCAAAGCAAGAGCGATTTTCCAAACAGTCTCCAGGTTCGGCTTTTTTCTTCCGCATTCAATCATGGACAGATGCGTTCGGGCAATTCCGGCTAAACCGCTAAGCAACTCCTGTGACATGTTTTTCTGCAATCTGAATTTTCGAATGGTTATTCCGGGTATACGGTTATCATATTGCAAATCATCACAGCCTTTCTCATTTAGTTATGATACTTCATATTTCAGGAAAACCCGTCTACTAAAATAGACATCATCAAAAAAGAAAAAGTGTAAAAACACAGGAAAAGTGTCGTAAATAGCAAAGAATCTTTGCTGAAATACTTATATATCAGAAATATCCAGGGAGAAATATATCAAGCCAGGCGGCTGAGCGGTAAGCGGAACTGCGGATATAGAGGAATGGATACGAAGCGAAGCAATGCTCTTAGATTTCTGATGTCATTGTCGTTTGTTGTGGTGCTAACAGTCTCTGTGATATTAGCCTCTTCCAGGCACCAGCGTTCAAATAACATCCGTGTCTGCGCATAACTTTGCATGGTTTTAGGCCGTAGTTTTCGGCTTCGACAGTTGTACATGTACTCATCAATGTAGTAGTCAAAGTCCCTCGTGAGTTGTTTTTTGCGCATAAAAATGCTCCCGTTTCATTGAGATTTTTACCCAATAAACCGAGAGCATTTATGGCATAACACAAAAAGTTTATAGCGTCAAAACACCATTTTCAGTGCGTATTTTGGCTGTTCATGGCATTTCTGTCCATTGTTCCAAAACTGGAAAACCCGTTGCGCCCCAATCAGAAATTCGCCACCTGGGTGGACTTCAGCTGAAGCTGCAATTTGTCAGCGATAAGGGCAATAAATTCGGAATTGGTGGGTTTTCCCTTGGTATTGCTGACGGTATACCCGAAGAATCTTTGCAAAGTATCCAGATCGCCTCTGTCCCAGGCCACTTCAATGGCATGGCGGATGGCACGCTCCACTCTGGAAGGGGTGGTCTGGAAAGTCTTTGCCACCTGAGGGTATAGTACCTTGGTGATGGCATTGATCACATCCATATCATTCACCGCAATGATAATGGCCTCCCGCAGGTACTGATAGCCCTTAATATGGGCAGGGACACCGATCTCGTGAATGATAGATGTGACCATAGTTTCAATATTGGGTTTGCCGCCGCTGTGAGGCTGAGGCAGGCGCTGGGATTGTCCGCCCCGCAGTTCTTCCAGCCGTTCCGCCACTGCGCTCATATCGCAGGGTTTGAGCATCAGGTACTGCACCCCTAAATTGGCTGCGGCCGATGCCACATAATCGGTAATAAAGCCGGAGGTTGCCAGCACCGCCGGTCTGCGTTCCATGGTGCTGATGGCCTTCAGCACACCGATTCCATCTTTCTTCGCAAGCATCATATCCAAAACCAAAATCTGCGGCTTAAGTTCCATGATCATGCGGACGGCCTGCTCCCCATCGTTGGCTGTCCCCAGGATTCGGAAGCCCTCAGAGCGCTGCAATGTGGCGACCAGGCTGCTGCAAAATTCTTCCGTATTGTCTGCAATCATAACGGTTGTTTGATTATCCATAAATATCCTCTCCTTCTGAAGAATGATCCCCTGCATTGCCATGAAGGCATCTCGATGCGACACCTATAATTTAGCATACGCCGTTCCTTTTTGCAAGGAAATACGAAAATAATCGTTCGACAAAAACCGCCTTTTATCTTTTAAATTTGCAGTTTTTCCAACTTTTCGATCGTTTTCGACTTGTGGAAAAATCCCCACTGTTGACTGTCTAAGCAAAGTTGATGTATAATAACAGAAAATCCATTGGGGAGGAAAAACACCATGAACGAAGTATGGAATTTAAGCGTCATTTATGCAGGTTTTGAGGATCCTGCCTTTGATGCGGATCTTAATAAGCTGAAAGAGCAGGCTGCCGCTTATGCCGAGTGCACCGCGAAATTGGCGCAAACCGATCCGCTGGAAGGTCTGAAGTCCTGCATTACCCTGGAAGAGGAAATTACCCTTCTGGCCAACAAATTGGCAGAGTATGCCATGCTGCGGCAGAGCGCCGACGCAAGAGATGCCCAGGCCGGTTCTCAGATCGGCAGAGTGATGGCTGTGATCAGCGGTCTTGCCGCGCCTCAGGCTGCCTTCAAGGATTGGGCCAGCAAACTGCCGAATCTCATGGAGCTGGTGACCGGCGATGAGATGTTGAAAGAATACACCTTCCTCTTTGAAAATCTTGCCAAATCCAGTAAGTATCTGCTGAGCGGCCAGGCAGAAGCTGTCATGGCCAAGCTGCATCTTTCCGGCGGTAACGCCTGGAGCGACCTCCACGGCTATATCACCTCCACCGTACCCGTCACTTACCGGGGTAAGACCATCAACCTGTCCGCCGTCCGCAACCTGGCCTACGATCCCGATCCCCAGGTTCGTAAGGACGCTTATGATGCCGAGATCGCCTGCTATGACCGGATCAAGGATGCCGCCGCATTTGCGCTGAACTCCATTAAGCTGGAGACCCTGTCCGACTGCGAGCTGCGTGGCTACGCATCCCCCCTGGCACGCACCCTGGATCACGCCAATATGGAGCAGGCAACTTTGGATGCCATGCTGAGTGCTATGGATGAGTACTCTCCCAAGTTCTGGCAGTATCTGA
This sequence comes from Oscillospiraceae bacterium, assembly GCA_017381835.1. Next base: position 9,906 of record JAFOBK010000022.1, read on the forward strand.
AGGCAAAGGGCAAGGCTCTGGGTCACGAAAACGGCCTTCCCTGGTATGATCTGTTCGCACCTATGGGTAAGTCCTCCACCAAGTTCACCACCCAGGAATCCAAGGATTTCCTGGTGGAACAGTTTGAGGGCTTTAACCCCGACGAGGCGAAAATGATTGCCGATGCCTTCGATCAGGAGTGGATCGATTTCTTCCCCAGAGAGGGCAAGGCTGGCGGCGCATTCTGCGCCGGTGTGGAAGCCATCGGCCAAAGCCGTATCCTCACCAACTTTGACGGTGCCTTCGGCGATGTGGTCACCCTGGCTCACGAGCTGGGTCATGCCTGGCACAATGAGTGCATCAAGGATCACAGAGCGCTGAATCACGATTACTCCATGCCCCTGGCAGAAACCGCATCCACCTTTAATGAGTGCGTGGTCATGGCTTCCGCCATCAAGAAGGCCGCCGATGACCAGGAAAAGCTGGCGCTGATCGAATCCCAGCTGCAGGATGCTACCCAGATCATCTGCGATATCTACTCCCGTTTCCGCTTTGAAAAGTCCGTCTTTGAGAAGCGGCCCGAGGAATTCATGCATGCGGACACCCTCTGCAACCTGATGCTGGATGCCCAGAAGGCCTCCTACGGTGACGGCCTGGATCCTGAAGTTCTGCACCCCTACATGTGGGTCTGCAAGGGTCACTACTACGGCCCCACCTATTACAACTTCCCCTACGCCTTCGGCGGTCTGTTCGCAAGAGGCCTCTATGCCCAGTACGAACAGGAGGGTGAGGCATTCATCCCCAAGTACAATAAGCTGCTCTACACCACCCCCATCGCTACTGCTGAGGATGTTGCCAAGGTTGCGGATATTGACCTGACCGACAAGGCCTTCTGGAGAGGCGCGCTGCAGACCATCGCAGATCAGATCGATCTGTTCTGTGAACTGGTAAAATAAGGAGAATATTTATGGATACTAGAATCAACGGTTTAATGGAATATCTGGACGCTTCCCGCAGCGTATTTCACGCTGTAGAAGGTCTGCGTACGATTTTGGAAAAGGCCGGTTATACCCGGCTGCAGGAGAGCGGCAAATGGGAACTGATCCCCGGTGGTAAGTACTACATGACCCGGGGGGGTGCTTCCATTATGGCCTTCCGCATTCCCGAAGCTGCCCCCAAGGGCTTCCTCATGAGCGCCAGCCATGCGGATCGTCCCTGCTTTAAGGTAAAGGAAAACGGTGAGCTTGCCGGCAAGTACACCCGCCTGGCTGTGGAGCGTTACGGCGGCATGCTGATGGGTCCCTGGCTGGACAGACCTCTGTCCATTGCCGGCAGAGTGCTGGTGCAGACCGAAAAGGGTATGGAAACCAAGCTCATTGACATCGACCGTGATCTGCTTCTCATTCCCAATGTGGCCATCCACATGAACCGGAAGGCTAACGACGGTTACACCTGGAATCCCGCTGTGGATCTGCTGCCTCTCATGGGCGGCGCGGATGCCAAGGGCAAGCTGAACACGCTGCTGGAAGAAGCTGCGGTTGGTAAGATCCTGGGTCACGATCTGTTCCTGTATGTCCGTCAGAAGGCAGCTGTTTGGGGTCTGGAGGAAGAATTCCTCTCCAGCGCCGCGCTGGATGACCTGGAGTGCGCTTACTGCTGCACGGAAGGCTTCCTGAATGCAGCGGATACCGCAGCCGTTCCCGTTCTGTGCGTCTTTGACAGTGAAGAGGTCGGCTCTTCCTCCGTTCAGGGTGCCGCTTCCGACCTGCTGGAAAACCTGCTGGCTCGCATCTGTAAGGCATGTGACTGGGATCTGATGGAAATGCTCAGTAACTCTTTCATGATTTCCGCAGACAACGCCCACGCAATTCATCCCAACCATCCCGAATTTGCGGATGCTACCAACGCGCCCGTTGTCAATAACGGTGTGGTGCTGAAGTTCAATGCCAACCAGCGTTACTGTACCGACGGTGTTTCCGGCGCTGTCTTCCGCAAGGCCTGCGAGAAGGTAAATGTACCCGTCCAGAGCTACTACAACCGTGCAGACCTCCCCGGCGGCTCTACCCTGGGTAATATCTCTCTGTGCCATGTGTCCGTACCCACCGCGGACATCGGCCTGCCTCAGCTGGCTATGCACTCCTGCTATGAAACAGCCGGTGTGAAGGACGCAGGTTATCTCATGGATGCCATGGCTTCCTATTACGGCCAGGCCATCGCCTGCCCCGCCGACGGCTGCTACGAATTCATCTAACCCTATAAAACAAAAGAGCCAAGCTGCAATGCAGCTTGGCTCTTTTTCCTTTAATCTTCTTTATCCTTTTCAGATTCTTTGCGTTTCTTTGCGTCCAGGAGGGCGCCGAGGCAGACACCGATGCCGAGGCCGATACCCATACCGGTTGCCAGATTATCCGTAGCCGTGCCAATGGCTACACCAATGGACATACCCAGGCACATGCCGATGGGCAGGTAATGGGTCTTGTCTTCAGCTTTCTGCTTATCGTCCATAAAATATTATCCCTTTCTCACAAAAACACTTTTGCTTTACCGGGTTTCTCCTCACAATAAAGCACTGTCACCGAGCTACCAACTGCAGGTACTGGATCATTGGCACCGATCCATTTTCTTTTGAAGTAGGTTTTACCGTTCACGGCATACTGCACCTTGATGATATGAGGAAAGATTGCGCCATCCAAAGGACCGGTTCTCACCGGCTTTGTATTGATCTTCAGCCACCACTGCTTCTGCACGGAAATGACCGTTCCAATCGTTTCTTTATTCATAAAATCTCCCCCTATGATTGTTTTTTCTTTAAGTACCGGTTATATGCCACCATGCCCAGTGCGCTGAGAAGGCCGGTGATACCGTAGAGGATCACTGCACCTATATAACGCTCCTGGCCCAGCAGGTGGCCGCCGAAGGTGGAGGTGATCACCGAAGGAATCCTGGCCACCAGAGAAAGAAGAAGAAATGTCCGCAACCGGATATCCGTCAGACCCACGAAGTAGGTCAGCAGGTCTTTGGGCGTTCCGGGAATGAAAAACACGAGAAAAATCAGCAGATTCCGCTTTTGCTCTGTGTTGAGAAACCGCAGTTCATTGATTTTCTCCCGGGAAACAAACACCTCCACCAGCTTCACACCGTAGCGGCGTGTCAGGGCAAAAATCAGCATCGATGCCAGGCAGATGCCCAGATAGCAAATAGCTGTACCCATCCAGGGGCCGAAAATATAGCCGGCAGCACTTTCCACAATCTCGCCGGGAATCAGGGCGATAAACACCTGCAAAATCTGTAAGCCCAGCAGCACGATCGATCCCAGAGCACCATAGGAACGGACATACTGCCGGAATCCCTCCCGGGAAAAGGAGCTGAGCCAATTGCTCACAAACAGCGTCAGCAAAATCACCAGCAGCGCCACCACCGCCAGGGAGATACCCGCTAAGGTTTTTCGTCTGCGCTCGTAGTCCAAGTTCTTTCACTCCTTTTAGGAGATTGCCACAACCAGTCTGCAGACTGGTTTCGCAATGACATATTTTTAGAATTTACTGAAATACTCATAAAGGGGAATCAGCTTGGTCAGATGTTCTTTCACCCGCACTGCCAGTTCCGGGCCGAAGGTCTCCGGGCTGAAGGGTTCCTCAATGACGCAGGCGATCTGCCCCTTCCAGGCAAAGAACCGCTCCAGATCCGGATTATCGGTGGGCTTGGGACGCTTATAAAGCTCGGCTGTAATAGGCACACCGGTGACCTCTTCTGTTCCCTTGATCAGCTCCAAAAACTGCTGAGGCTGGGCCGTCCACTCCTGCCGCATCCGCTCAAACACTGCCGTAGGAGGCTTCCAATAGAAGAAACCGTAGTGGACACCGTCCGGATTGATTTCAAAATACAGGCAGGGATTCTCCGCCCACCATTCCACATCCTTGCGGATACAGATCCACAGACTCTCTTTATAAGGTAGTGGATGATGCATTCTGGCATCCCGATAGATGCGGCTGACCTTCAAAAGATTTCCCGGCATGTCCATAAAAGGCTCGAACAGTTCTTGACCCAATGCCTTCATGGGTTCGTATAAGTAGTTTACATAATTTTTCTTATTCTCTGCAAACCACTCCCGGTTATTATTCATACGGATGCCCCACAAGAAATCAACGGTCTCGGGGGAAAAGCCTTCAAACATAGTATTGTCCTCGCTTTTGTTTTTTCTTCATCATACAAAGTTTTCGCCCGCAAGTCAATTTGCTCCTATGTAAATTTTCTGTTTCGAAATACTTGTAAAAAGGGCATAAATATGGTAAAGTGTATTAGTTAAAATGGAAAAATATGCGCTGGAGGAACAATTATGTACACTTACGGTCCCACGTAGTGTTCCGATAAAGCCCGAATATATCACAAAATAATTATGGAGGAACATTATGTCTAATTTACGCGAAGAAATCAGCCGCCGCCGGACATTCGCCATTATCTCCCACCCCGACGCCGGTAAAACCACTCTGACTGAAAAATTCCTGCTCTACGGCGGTGCCATTGCCCAGGCAGGTGTCGTTAAGGGCAAGAAGAATTCCCGTGCTGCCACCTCCGACTGGATGGAGATCGAAAAGCAGCGTGGTATCTCCGTTACCTCTTCCGTCATGCAGTTCCAGTATGGCGGTTTCTGCATCAACATTCTGGATACCCCCGGCCACCAGGACTTCTCCGAAGATACCTACCGTACCCTGATGGCTGCCGACTCCGCGGTCATGGTCATTGACGGTGCCAAGGGTGTCGAGCCTCAGACCAGAAAGCTCTTCAAGGTCTGCGCTATGCGTCATATTCCCATCTTC
>JAFOBK010000203.1 GCA_017381835.1 Oscillospiraceae bacterium
ATACCGCCCAAGATCAGGGTAAATCCGATACGGCTCCCGATGACTTCCATTACATCCTGCTTGTACTTAAAGGAAATACCGAAATCACCCTTGGCTGCGTTTTCCACCCAGCGGATGTATTGAATATGGATGGGATCATTTAGACCCAGCTTGTCACGGGCGGCTTCCTTTTCCTCTACGGACATTTTCTCCACCCGTTCGCCGTAATAGCTCATCAGCGGATCGCCGGGAGCAAGGCGGGAGATATAGAATACTGCCACAGAAAGGATAAACACACTCAATAAAAATACCAGCGCTTTTTTACCGTAATAAACGAAAGGATTCTTTTTCATTCCAAGTCCTCCTTTCGCAATACAAAGTGGCCGGGAGTGACCTCTGTCAACACGCCGTCACGGTCGAAGGTAATTTCGTCGAAGTCCATCCGCTTCCGGCTGCGCTCCGCAATGGGGTCGGGAATGGGAATGGCAGACAGCAGTGCTTTGGTGTAGGGGTGCTGGGGATTGGCATAGAGTTCTGCCGTAGGTGCAACCTCCACCAGTTTACCGTGGTACATGACACCCACCCGGTCACAAAGGTATTCCACCATAGAAAGGTCATGGGCGATGAACAGCATGGAGCAGCCGTGTTCCCGGTTGCAGTGCCGCAGCAGATTGATGATCTGTGCCTGGATGGACACATCCAAAGAGGCAATGGGTTCGTCAGCTACCAGCAATTCCGGCTCCATGGAAAGGACTCGAGCAATGGCAACTCTCTGCCGCTGACCGCCGGAAAGCTCCGTGGGGTACTTGTCCAGATAGCTTGCATCCATACCCACATAGCTCAGCTGGAACTCCGCTTCTGCCCGGAAACTTCCTCTGGGAGGTTTCATACGGTGGATGGACATCGGCTCTGCGATGATGTCTGCCACCGTCATTCGCTGATTCAAGCTGGAAGTAGAGTCCTGGAAGATGATCTGGCGGCTAGACTCCAGCATTTTATGGTGCTTTCGAAACTGCGCCTTATCGCATACATCGATGCCGTTGTAGAGAATCTTGCCTGCGGTTGGCTTGTAGATATTCATGATGCACCGGGCAACGGTAGACTTACCGGAGCCAGACTCACCCACGAGGCCGAAGATCTCACCCTTCTTCATTTGGAAGGAAACATCATCCACCGCTTTAATGACGGCATGTTTACCCAGCTTGAACACATGGGAAAGGTGCTGCACATCCAGTAAGATCTCAGACATTTGCTTTCCCTCCCATCGGTGATTCTACTTTGGGCGCTCTGGGATCAAGCAGCCAAGTGGCCGCATAGTGGGTGTCCGTTATTCTAAACATAGGCGGCTGCTCATGATAGTCGATTTCCAAAGCGTATTCATTCCGGCAGGCAAAGGCGTCGCCCACAGGAGGATCGATCAGCGTGGGGGGCATACCGGGGATGGTTTTCAATTCCTTTGCGCCCTTGTTCAGAGCAGGCAGGGACTGCATCAGACCCCAAGTATAGGGGTGCCGGGGATCGTAGTAAACTTCCTCGGCGGTGCCAATCTCCACGATCTTGCCTGCGTACATAATAGCTACCCGGTCGGCGCATCTTGCCACCACACCCAAATCGTGGGACACAAGGATCGTGGCCGTACCTAGCTTGGTTTGGATTTCCTTCAGCAGATCCAGAATCTGCGCCTGGATGGTCACATCCAATGCAGTGGTAGGTTCGTCTGCCAGCAGAATCTTGGGGTTTGCTGCCAAAGCGATAGCCATGACGCTTCTCTGGCGCATACCGCCGGAAAAGTTGTAAGGGTACAGCTTATACCGCTCATGGGGCTGCTGGATGCCCACCAGTTCCATCAGTTCGATGACCCGGTTGTACACTTCCTCTTTGGGGAGCTTCGGTTCGTGGACCAGAATGGCTTCCGCAATCTGTTTGCCGATGGGAATGGTGGGGTTCAGGGCTGTCATCGGGTCTTGGAAAATCATAGAAAACAGCTTACCCCGAAGCTTGCGCATATCCTTATCAGAATAATCCGTGATATCCACGCCGTTGACCCATATCTTGCCACCCTCGATCTTAGCAGACTTGGGCAGCAACTTCATAATGGTCTTGCAGAGCATACTCTTTCCGCAGCCGGATTCGCCTACAATGGCAAGCACCTCACCGGGGTGCAGCGTGAAGCTGACATCCCGGACAGCCTGCACCTTACCAGCCGGGGATTGAATGCCAACTGACAAATTTTCAATTTTCAGTAATTCTTCCATAGGGTTCTTTCCTATCTATAATAAAACTTTTATTATCAATCCGTACAATGGTGTGGTAATCTCAGGAGATTGCCACACCAGTCTGTGGACTGGTTCGCAATGACAGGTAAATGCGTAATAAGGGGCTGGAAACCAGCCCCTTATATGGTGCGTGTAGTATATTACTCGATGGTCCACTCAGTAACATTCCAGAAGATGCCCACGCCGTGGTGACCCAGAACGGTATTGGCATCGATACCCTTGATTGCGCTGTCAGCGATGAACATGGCATCGATATAGGCAAAGAAGGTATAGGCAGGTGCCTCTGCCATAGTGATTTGGAACTGCTTGTAGCACTCGGCACGCTCAGCGGGATCGTCGGTCTGACGAGCCTTCTTCAGCCATTCATCGACTTCTGCGTTGGAGTAGCCGGAGTAGTTGGCACCTGCATCGGTGGAGAAGACCTTGTAGGTGTGGTCGTCAGCATCGTAGGGAGAGCCCCAACCGATGATGCAGCACTCCTGTCCGCCCCAGTCAATGCCGTCAGCGGGAACATTTGCCTTTACATCCAGACCTGCCTGCTGCAGCTGCTGGGCAGCGATCTGCGCCATGTCAATACGAACCTGATCGCCGGGAGTTGCGTTGATGGTGAAGGAGATCCGCTTGCCATCACGGCACCAGAAGCCCTCTGCATCCTTTTCACAGCCGGCAGCCAGGAATGCAGCCTCAGCCTTGGCAAGATCAAAGTCGTATTTCTCCACGCCGTCATAGTTGTACTCGTTCAGCTGAATGGGGCTGTAAGCCACGAAGCCTTCGCCCAGCAGAACAGCGTCCACGATGGCCTGACGGTCGATGCAGTAGCTGATTGCGGGGATCAGATCGCCGTTTTCCTGCCAGTAGGGATTCCAGAAGTTGTAGAGGATACCACGGTAGTCAGCAGTGTTCATATCGTAAACGGTCAGATCCTTGGAGTCCTTGAAGTTCTGGGCATCCTTGGGAGTGACCTGTGCCAG